>JAUWOJ010000018.1 GCA_030612175.1 Candidatus Bipolaricaulota bacterium
GTCGGCCATGTAGGTCATCATGTTGGCGTTTCGCTCGAACCCGGAACAGTGGGCAAAGATCTTGTCCGGATGACGCCGTGCGGCGTCGAGCGTTCCCTGCATGAAGCCAAAGCTTGTGGTGAATACGACATCACAGCCTTCGTCAAGGATCAGTTTATCGATGAACAATCCCTCCTCGCCTTCGGGAACGCTCTCCACATAGACTGTTTCCAGCCACGGGAAGACATCCTCGCAGATTCTCCGTGCTTCGTCATGGGCGTAGGACCACCCCAAATCGCCGATCGGCCCAACGTAGATGAACCCCACCTTGAGCTGACTGCCCGGGATATACTCTTTGGCTGCTGTCAGCGTGCCTAAGCCAAAGACAAGGGCCAACAATACAACCGTAATCAAAACAAACCTAGTTTTCATTGTTCCTCCTGTTGGTTTCTTTCTAGTTCTGGAGATTCTCTTGTTTCCCTCTCACCTCCTTTCAATCAGAGTTTATTCTTCACTTCTACTATAGGGCAAGGTCAGCGCAGCTGGTGCTCCCATCTTCTTCTGTAGTGTCCCTCGCGATATAGCGATCAGGACGAGAATAGCAAACGCATACGGCATCGCCTTTAACAGTTCAGGAGATACCCATGGCTGTAGTCGGAATGACAGATGGTACAGAGCAGCAAACAGATAGGCTCCCAGCATGCCGATAGCCGGATTCCAAAAGGCAAATATCGTCAGCGCAATGACGATCCATCCCATCCCTCCTGTCATCCCTTCGGTCCACGCCGGTCGATAGGCAACCGATAGATATCCGCCGGCTAGCCCAGCAAGGATTCCGCCCACAATGGTACATAGATACCGCACCTTATTAACGCTAATTCCTAGCGAGTCTGCGGCAGCTGGGTTTTCTCCCACTGCTCGAACTGCAATCCCGATCCGCGTCCGGTAGAGAATGTACCACATCACAACAACCAGAAGGATTGAAAAGTAGGCGATCAGGTTCTGCCCCTCAAACAACATCGGCCCCAGAAAGGGTATCTTGGACAGGCCGGGAACGGTAATCTCGGGAATAGATACTGGGAGAGGCCTCCCCTCCCAGCCGCGTCCCAGCACCCCTGATAACCCCAAACCAAGCATAGTTAGGGAAAGTCCGGAGACAACCTGATTTGCCTTCAATGTAATGCTGGCGAACGCATGGATCAATGAGAAGGCGCCACCAACAAGGGCTCCCACCATGATCCCGAGCCACGGGCTCCCAGTAGTGTAGGCGGTGGAAAAGGCCGCATAGGCCCCCATGATCATCATCCCTTCGACACCAAGGTTTAGGACACCGGAGCGTTCAGTGTAGATCTCACCGAGTGTCGCTAGAAGAAGTGGTGTTCCGTAGGCAAGCGTGCGAGAAAGCGTAACGATGAACCATGTTTCCCAACCCATTACCGCCTCCTAAACGAAAAGGATATCTTGTAGTGCATGAGGAGTTCGCTTCCGATGAGGAAGAATAAGATCAGTCCATTAAACAGATTTATTACCTGAAATGGAAGCCCTAATGAGACCCTTATGACGTCTCCTCCGGACATAATTACCCCAAACAGAAGCGAAGTCACAATCACTGCCAGAGGGTTTCGACGTGCCAGCCAGGCAACGATGATCGCTGTATACCCGTACCCCATTGAGATGCTGGTTGGCCCCAGAAGCATTCTATGGATCCCGGCCGCCTCCCCTACACCGGCTAGTCCGGCCAGTCCTCCGGAGATAATCATTACAAAAAGGGTTGTTTTGAAGGCGCTTATGCCCGCAAAGCGCGCTGCTTCCGGATTCTCCCCAACCACGCGGATCTCAAACCCGGCTCGGGTACGGGTAATCAGCACGTAGGCCAGAACCGCAACAGCAAGCCCAAGAAGAAGAGTCGGCCAATGAATACGTGTCCAGGAGATAGTGGGCAAGGTCGCTGCGCTCGGGAATTTATCAGTATAGGCAAACCCACGCATTGTTGGCCCTCTCCAAGGACCATGGATGAGCCACTCAACGAGGTAGAGTGCGATATAGTTCATCATCAGCGTAGTGATGACGTCGTTTATTCCCAGTCTCGCCTTCAACACTGCAGGAATCAGTCCCCAGAGAGCGCCCGCTAGGAAGCCAGCAATGAACATCGCTGGCAAGAGCAGGACATCGGGCAGACCGGAGAACAGGGCTACGCCAGCTGCGGCCACTGCTCCCAAAAGAAGCTGCCCCTCAGCGCCGATGTTCCAGAACAGGGCACGAAAGGCAATAGTTAGTCCCACCCCGCATAGTAGGAGCGGAATTGCTCGGCGCACGGTTTCGGCAAGGCCGAGCCTGCTTCCCAGCGCGCCTTTTACGATAAGCTGGTAAGCACGAACGGCAGAGATGCCATAGGCTTGGAAGAAGATCCCCGCAGCTACTAGAGCGGCAAAGATGGCAAGAATAGATACAAGCACCACAACATGTCCCGGTAGGGTCGGCCTTCGCTCTACCCTGAATAGCGAGGGTTTCTTCACCGCCTGACTCCTTCGCGTTGTACTCCGGCCATCATCAGACCGATCTCTCCAGCCTCTGCCTCTTCCGCGTCGAGGATCCCCATCACCCTGCCACTAAACATGACCAAGATCCGATCAGAAAGCGCCATAACCTCTTCCAGATCCTCGGAGATCAGGAGGATCGCCGCTCCTCGCTCTCGCTGCCTTAAGAGCACTTGCCTTACTTGTTCGGTCGCTCCCACATCAAGGCCGTAAGTTGGATGGACAGCGACGATCAGGCGCGGCTTTCCGGAAAGCTCGCGAGCCAAAACCATCCGTTGTATGTTGCCACCGGAGAGGAGTTTGGCTGCGCTACTATCGCTCGGAGCGGCGATTTGATATTCGGCCATCGCCCGCCGCGCGTTCGCCTCGGCCTTCTTGTAGTTGAGGAAGATCCCTCGGGAGAAGGGCGGATGGCGGTAGTCCTTTAAGATCAAGTTCTCGCGGACACTCATGTTGCTGACTGTTCCCATCTTGATCCGCTCAGCCGGGACATGGGCGACCCCGTCATCGGTTATCTCGCGAGCGGAGCGATTCGTTATGTCTTTCCCGCCAAGGAGGATCCGTCCGCTGGTCGCCTTCCGCAGTCCCGTGAGCACCTCGGCTAGCTCCGTCTGACCATTTCCCGACACGCCGGCCACACTAAGGATTTCACCGCCGTAGACTTCAAACGATACATTGCGCAAGGCCGGAAGTCCCCGATCGTTTAACGTGTGCAATCTACTAACCTGTAGCAGCTTTTCACCCTGTTGTGGGGGATTCTTCTCTAGCCGGAATACCACCTCTCGTCCGACCATCAGCCTAGCCAGAGATGGTTTGTCTGTCTGCGAGGTAGGAAGCGTAGCCACAAGCTTCCCCTGACGCAACACGGTTACCCTATCACTCACCTGCATGACCTCATTCAATTTATGAGTGATAAAGACGATTGTAAGTCCATCATCGACCAGTGTGCGTAGGGTAGCAAACAACTGGTCGACTTCTTGCGGAGTAAGCACACTTGTTGGTTCATCCATGATCAGAATATCGGCTTCACGGTACAATGCCTTTATGATTTCTACTCGCTGTTGCTGGCCTACAGACAGCTGCCAGACCTTGGCCTTGGGGTCAACCGACAAACCATACTCGTCGGTAATCGCAGCAATCCTTTTTCGTGTTTTCCCAAGGCGCAAGAATGGACCCATCCCTTCGTTCACTCCAAGAATGACGTTTTCCTCTACGGACAAGGTGGAAACAAGACGAAAATGCTGATGAATCATGCCAATGCGGTGAGCAAGAGCAACACTAGGAGAGGTAATCTTAACAGGCTTACCAGCAAGCAAGATTTCACCAGAGTCCGGCTGGTACAAGCCGTACAGAATACGCATTAGGGTAGTTTTCCCTGCTCCATTTTCCCCAAGAAGGCAGTGAATTTCTCCCTGTCGCACACCCAGGTTAACTCCATCGCTGGCAACCACCCCGGGAAATCGCTTCACGATTCCCCGCATCTCCACAACGTACTTGACCGATGGTTCAACTCTTGTAGCCAGGGATACTCCTTTTTGGTGCCAGGTTATGAGGCGACGCTCACCTATCAGAAGATGTTATTAATATATTTGAATATTGGACGCCTGTCAAGCCAGGAAGCTGTCGCTGCTAATCTTGCTAGCTGTCACGATTGTAGCTGCTAACTGTAGCCGCCTTGCCGAAACAAAACCAATCAGTTATAGTGCTACTAATCGTCAGTTGGGGACTTTCACCCTATATCACGTGCCGGAGAGATAATGAAGCTACTAGTCGAGAAGGCGACCATCTGGAATGGCAGCGACCAGTTGATTGACCGCGGGTCGATCTTGATTGATGGAGGCAGGATCCAAGAGGTTTTCAATCAAGCAGAGGCAGCAAACCTTGAACTTCCTCCCAACGTTGAACGAATTGATGGAACAGGAAAACTAGCCATCCCCGGACTTATCAACGCACACACACATTTGTATAGCAGCCTCGCGAGAGGCATGATTCTCCCTAATTACGAGCCTCATTCCTTCACTCAAATCCTCCAACAATTATGGTGGCGATTAGATAAGGCGCTTGACTTAGAATCGATTCGCGCGAGTGGAACTGTGGGAGCTATGGAGGCAGCCCGCTGTGGCGTGACAACACTAATCGACCATCATGCAAGCCCGCACGCGGTTCCAGGCTCGCTGGCGGCTTTGCGTGATGTGGTCTGCGATCAAGTTGGCCTACGCGCCGCGTTTTGCTACGAAGTTTCCGATCGTGACGGGCCCGAGATCTGCAAACAGGGCATCGCTGAGAACAAGAGTTTCTTGTCTGAGCAAGTTGGTGACAATCGGCTAGCGACAGGGTTGTTTGGTCTACACGCAGCATTTACTCTCTCTGATGAAACCCTAAGTCATGTTGCAGAGTCTCTTCCCAGTGACTCGGGGGTACACATTCACGTTGCTGAAGGCCCGGAGGACGAACAGATCTCACTAGAACGATACAAAGTACGTATAGTGGAACGGTTACGCCGCTTTGGGCTTCTTAAACAAACCTCTATCCTTGCGCATTGTCTGCATATTGATGAACAGGAAAAGAACCTTATCGCAGACAGTAACGCGATCGTGGTCCATAACCCACGCTCGAACATGAACAATGCTGTTGGCTCTTTCGACTTGGCTGGATTTCTCGATCGTGAAATCGTAGTCGGGCTGGGAACCGACGGAGTGGGTGAAAATATGCTCTCCGAGTTGTTTACTGCCTCTCTGCTGCAGAAACACGTAAGGCAAGATCCTCTTGCCGCAGGGTTCCCCAGCCTACATGCACTCCTGTTCGATAATAACCAAGAGATTACTAGGCGGGTATTTGGAGTCAAGCTTGGTAGAATCGCCGCTGGATTTACCGCCGACATCGCCCTTGTTAAATATACTTCACCTACACCGATCACCGCGAGTAACATCCTTGGTCACTTGCTGTTCGGCCTTGCGGTTCATGCTATTCGTGTAAGCGATCTTCTCGTTGCTGGACAACCAATCCTGAAAGATGGTCAGTTTGTGGACCTTGATGAGGAAAAGATTTACGCTCACGCGCAAGAAGAAGCGACGAAGCTGTGGCAAAGAGCAGCTTAGTGTGAGCATGGAAGCTCACCATGATCGCTGCTGGGGGGAAACAGAAGATGCCTGACACCATGAAAGGGCAACCGTTTAGAGTTCTGCTAAATTGGATTCTGAGGGAACTTCAGCTGAAGCAGTCCATCTTTGGGATTCACCGCTCTTTGTTTTACCTCCCCCAGAAGGATGAGATTTACGCTACCAGAGACATGTTTGGGTATTACTTGGCTACCCCGATCGGTCCGGCAGCGGGGCCACATACGCAATTGACCCAAAACATCATTTGTAGCTGGCTTTCCGGCGGTCGCTTTATCGAACTTAAGACCGTTCAGACCATGGATAAGCTGGAAATCCCTCGTCCATGCATTGACATGGAGGATGAGGGTTATAACGTGGAGTGGTCACAAGAGCTTACGTTGGAGCAATCTGCTGATGAGTATATCAAGGCCTGGGTGCTGATTCATATCCTTCGCCGGGTGCTTGGCTTCGAAATTAAGGCTCCCTTTGGCACAATCTTCAACATGAGTGTTGGCTACAACCTAGAGGGTATCAAAAGCCCCGGCATGACTCATTTCATGGATCAAATGGCTGATGGCTCCGAAGAGATCGATAGAATCAGGTCAAGTCTTGAGCGTGAGTTTCCTGAATTTGCCGATATCGACATTCCATCTCAACTTACGAACAACGTTACTCTATCGACTATGCATGGCTGCCCTCCTGGGGAAATCGAACAAATCGCGTGCTACCTGTTAGAGGAAAGGAGATTGCATACCGTAGTCAAGATGAACCCCACTCTACTTGGCAAACAGGCCGTCATGCATATTCTTCATGACGCTCTTGGTTTTGATGACATCGATATTCCTGACGCTGTGTTTGATAACGATCTGCAATATGGCCGGGGAATAGAACTGATCACAGCGCTCAGAAAGACTGCTGCCAAACAGAACCTGACCTTTGGGATTAAACTAGGCAATACGTTACCCGTGCAAAATCACAAAGGGATCCTCTCAGGCAAGGAGATGTACATGTCTGGCCGCGCCCTATACCCCATCACCATCAATTTATTCCATAAGATCGTCCAAGAACTTGATGATAAGCTGAGCATCTCTTACGCGGGAGGAGCCGATACCTTTAACATCGCTACAATCCTTGCGTGTGGGGCTCGACCAGTTACCGTAGCATCAGACCTGCTAAAACCCGGTGGTTACTCCCGGCTGCTCCAGTACCTGGAAGTCCTAACGTCACAGATGAATAAGCAAGGCTCAACGAGCTTGGCTGAGTTTGCACGGAATAGCCTTGTCAACCTGGAAGATGCGGCTAGCAAGGCCCTTGAAGCCCCGAGTTACAGGAAGAGTTACCATGTTTCTGGCTCACCCAAAGCTAGCTCAGGGTTGGGGCTTTTTGACTGCATCACCGCTCCTTGTATAGAGCAGTGTGCAGTGAATCAGGATGTACCGGGATACATCGGGCTAATTGCCGGGGGAGAATATGATCAGGCGCTTCGGGTCATACTTGCTGACAATCCGTTGCCTGGTGTCACTAGCTACATCTGTACCCACCCATGTCAGACTCGCTGCACCAGAAATGACTACGATGAGCCTGTGGCAATCAGAGCCCTCAAACGCTCTGCTGTCGAGTATGGAAGTGTCGACATTTCTCCATTAAGAAAAACGAAGCGCAACGTGGCAATCATCGGGAGCGGCCCTTCGGGGCTGTCAGCAGCTTCATTCCTTGCTCTAAATGGTATCCAGGTGACAATCTTTGAAGCAAAGAGGATAGCGGGTGGAATGCTATCCATTGCCCCTGCTTTTCGACTACCGGAGGCCGTCGTTCAACAGGACATCAATCGAATCACAAGTATGGGCGTCAGCATTGAGCTTTCACATCCTATTGGCGGGCCGCCAAGTGACCTTCTGAGGCAAGGATTCAACGCAGTTTACATTGCTACGGGATTCCAGAAAGATAGCCAGTTAAGCATTGCCGGAATGAATGGCAATGGCGTATTTGCTGCCCTTGACTTCCTGGAACAGATAGCACAGGGGAAGAAGCCTTGTCTAGGATCGAGAGTAGTGGTGATAGGAGGGGGCAACACAGCAGTAGATGTGGCGCGAACAGCGAGAAGGATCACAGGTAGACCGGTAACCGTCGTCTACCGGCGTACGCAAGCGGAGATGCCGGCAACACAAGAAGAGATAAGAGAGCTACTTGCAGAAGGAAACATGCTACAAGAGCTCGCTTCTCCTACAAAGATTGCACTACGAAACGACCGGGTGTGTGGGCTTCAATGTGTGCGCAACAGACTGGGGAGTCCCGACACAACTGGCCGCAAGGCACCGATCCCTATTAAGAGAAGTGAATACCTGATTGAGGCTGATTCTGTTATTATTGCTGTCGGCCAACGCCCTGATACCTTTTTCCTTAAGGATAGCGGTATTTCGCTGAGCAAGAACAAGACTATTGTGATTGATACTGAAACCGGACTTACTTCGTTGAATAATGTGTATGCCGGCGGAGACGCGGTACGTGGGCCATCAACGATTATCCAAGCATGCGCCGATGGTAGAAGAGCAGCACGGGCAATCTTGAGCAAGCTAAGTATTGAACCAGAACAGTACAGAGATACGGTCAATCATCCTAGAGACGCCCAGCCAACCGAACTCCCTGAAGATGAAATCATTCACCTAAAGAGTATCAGGGCCAGAAAGGAGCTACAGCATCGGCCGGAGACCATTCCGATTGACAGACGCAATGGTTTTGAGCTGGTTAAGCATCCACTTTCAGAGCGTGTAGCACACCGTGAAGCGGCACGTTGTCTGCAGTGTTCTAGCCTATGTGATAAATGCGTGGAAGTCTGTCCAAATCGCGCCAATTACGTCTATCTTGTCTCGCCGGTTAATCTGATGCTGCCTCAGCTTTACTGCAACAATAATGGACTGAGAGTGGCCGGAGAAGAGATAGTTGATATCAAGCAATCCAGGCAGATCATCCACGTCGATGATCTGTGCAACCAGTGTGGAAATTGTGCCACTTTCTGTGTCCATCATGGCAAGCCTTACCTTGACAAACCGCGGCTCTTTCTGCAGAGAGAAGATTTCGGCCAGGAAAGCGATAATGCATTCTATATCAATGGACACAGTATTTTCAGGCGAGAGAGAGGCGAGGAAATGAAGCTTTCAAGCAAAGCTGGCTTGCTGGTTTTTGAGAATACGAATGTTTGCATCAACCTATCGCCTGATTTTGTGATAAGAGAAATGACGCTGAAAAAGGCATTTACAGGAATGTTTTCCCTGAAAGAACTGGTTGAGATGGCATTGATCCTTAGAGGGATGACTGTCTCTC
The DNA here is from genome assembly GCA_030612175.1 of Candidatus Bipolaricaulota bacterium. GTDB lineage: Bacteria > Bipolaricaulota > Bipolaricaulia > UBA7950 > UBA9294 > JAUVYF01. The sequence continues at coordinate 8,936 of JAUWOJ010000018.1, forward strand.
TGCCATTTCTATTCATGAGGTGAGTGTTTAACGATGGGCAAGATCAGCGCGCTTCGATGTATCTCCTGTGAAAAAGAGTTCAATGCGGATGAGATCGAGTATACATGTCCAAGCTGTGGACAGCGACGCGGAACGCTTGAGGTCATCTATGATTACAGGAAGCTGAAGAAGATCCTTACGAGGCGCTACTTTAGCAATAACGGAGAGCACACAATGTGGCGCTACCTCCCTCTTCTGCCGGTTGAGGATCGCCGCTTTGTCCAACCACTCCGCGTTGGCTTCACTCCAACCTATCAATTCCCTCATCTAGCATCACATTACGGCCTGGAAGCTTTGTTCATTAAGGATGATGGCCAAAATCCAACTGCATCATATAAGGACCGAGCAAGTTCAGTAGTAGTGATTAAGGCGCAAGAGAAACACAAGCGGGTGATTACCTGTGCCTCTACAGGAAATGCTGCCAGCTCACTAGCAGGTTTTTCTGCCGCAACCGACCTGCAAACGATCATCTTCGTGCCGCGGACCACTCCAGCCGCAAAGGTTACTCAACTACTAGTCTATGGAGCCAAGGTGTTTCTTGTCGATGGTTCTTACGACGCTGCCTACGACCTTGCCTCTGAAGCCGCCGAAACATTCGGATGGTATAATCGTTCGGCTGCACTCAATCCCTATCTGGTTGAAGGCAAGAAGACTGGAGCGCTCGAACTTGCGGAACAGCTCTCTTGGAACGTTCCGGATGTTGTCCTTGTCGCTGTGGGCGATGGCTCAGTAATCAGCGGGATTTGTAAGGGGTTTGAGGAATTTCATTCTCTTGGCTTGATCGAGCGTATACCACAGGTAGTTGGAGTACAGGCCGAAGGAGCAGCCGCGGTGGCAACAGCGTTTCAGCGCTACAATGGTGGAAAGGTCACAATTGAAGACGTAGAAGCACAAACCGTAGCTGATAGCATTAGCGTGGGAAAGCCCCGCGATATTGTGAAGGCTGTAACTTACGTAGCGAGAAACGGCGGATATTTCGTTACTGTAACCGACACAGAAATCATCACCGGAATTTCGACTATGGCTCGACAGACAGGAGTGTTTGCAGAACCAGCTGGCGCTGCGCCATTCGCCGGGTTAGTCAAACTTGTCAGCAAGGGAGAGCTTTCCGGAAGGCGAGTTGCAGTCATGGTGACCGGGAATGGATTGAAGGACATTGTTGCCGCACGAAAGGCAGTAGAACCAGCAGTGGAGATTGAACCAACGCTGATTGCAGTGGAAGAGCATCTATGAAGATACGCTTCACTCTCAATGGAAAGGAAATCTTGGTCGAGGCCGATGAGGAGACTCGCCTCCTTGACCTGCTACGCGAAGATCTGCACCATACTGGAACCAAGGAAGGTTGTGGGGAGGGGGAATGCGGAGCGTGTACCGTTCTTATCGATGGCCGCGCGGTAAACTCATGTCTTGTTCTTGCTCCACAAGTTGATGGGAAAGAACTACTAACTATTGAAGGATTGGCCCGATTGAGCCAGCCTGTTTCTCTTTCCTCTGCAGATCAAGGGGATAAATGCCGGCTTCATCCCATACAGCGGGCATTTGTGGAGAAGGGGGCTGTCCAGTGCGGCTTCTGTACACCTGGATTCATCATGTCAACCTACGCGCTCCTACTGAAGAATCCCAATCCGACTGATGAACAGATTCTTGCCGCTCTCGAGGGAAACTTGTGCCGTTGCACTGGTTATCTAAAGATTCTCGAAGCGGTACGTTATGCAGCCGAGCTAATGCGAGGCAACATATGATTGAAGCAATTGTGCTTGCTGCCGGAAAAGGGGAGCGCTTGGGAACGATTAAACCCCTTCTCTCAATTGATAACGAACCGGCGCTGGCGCGAGTTATCCGTACAGTGAAACAGACGAGCATAAAGCGGATTATTGTTGTTCTTGGCTATGCTGCGGATAAGATCATGAACGCTATCGATCTTTCTGATTGCCGGGTTGTGATCAATCAACAGTTCGAAAGTGGAATGTCAAGTTCTCTACGAGCAGGAATCAAGTCTCTATCTCCGAGAGCAGACGGTTTTCTTATTCTTCTTGCCGACATGCCCTACATCAGCTCACGTACAATCCAGACAGTGGTTGCCGCAGGAACCACAGGAGCATTGATTGTGGCCCCACACTACCACGGCCAGCGAGGATTCCCAGTATACCTGCACAAGTCTTGCTCCCAGGAACTCATCGCGACATTAGCAGGGGATATCGGTGCCCGTGATTTCATTGCCGAGCATCAGGAACAACTGCTTGGCGTGGAAGTAGATGATCCAGGCACGGTTAGGGATATTGATCGGTTAGAAACACTAGGAGAAAAGAAGCGTGGATGAACATTATATAAAGATTGGTTCTGTCGAGAAACTGCTCCAGTCCCTCCAAGACCCTGGAGCAGTTATCCTCTGTGGAGGAACCGACTTGGTTGTAAAGATGCGCCAAGGACTCCTGTCTGCAAAGACCCTTCTTGACATCTCTGACCTTGATCAACTTCGCGAGATTCGACAAGAGCGTGGCTGCATTGAAATTGGCGCTGCTGTAACCTTCAGCCAGATTATTGAAGAGGCCATCATTGGCGAGCAGATTCCGATACTTGCCATGGGGCTTCGCAAGCTTGGCTCCACTCAGATCAGGAATCGGGGAACCATTGGAGGGAACTTAGTTAATGCCTCACCAGCGGCAGACAGTGCCATTCCTCTCCTGTTGCTGGATGCTGAAGTAATCATCGCAGATCCAACAGGAGAACGTCGCGTCCAACTCGAAGATTTTCTGTGCGGACCAGGAAAGACAATCCTCAAACAAGGAGAGTTCCTTAGCGGAATTCGTGTTCCAATTCCGGACCCTGAGTTCTTACCATTCTTTCACAAAGTTGGGCGGCGTAAAGCGCTCACTATCGCAATCGCCTCATTAGGGGCACTGTTGAGAATGAAGGATGGTGTGATGGATGAGATTCGTGTTGCTGCTGGTTCAGTCGCGCCAGTGCCGCTTCGCCTACACCGCGTAGAGACTATGCTTGTTGGTAGACGGCTGACGCCACAGTTGATCAAACAGGCACAAAAGATAGTACCACAGTGCATTTCACCAATGACTGATCTTCGAGCTACTGCTGATTATCGTTATCAGGTAATCAGTGATCTTCTCGCTCGTCTACTCCTTACGGTGCCCAACTAGGCGCGGTTTGCCAACCCATCCGCGAACAACCCCATCTAGCACAGACATGAGAAGAGCAATGCAGGTTGTAGAGGCACGACATGCTGTGCCCCTAGCGCTCTTACACTGCGGCATCCTTTCGCTTAGAGTAATAATGGATATCCGAGTGGCAGTGATAGCCTAACTTGCCAAAAAACACAGCCGAGTCCTTGTTCCACTCCTCAATCAGGCAGGCAACAATCTCTATCCCCAACTCGCTAAGCTGCTTCTCCACTGCAGTAACAAGAGCTGTGGCAACCCCCTGTTGTTGATGGCTCGGAACAACGGCAAGTCGATTGATCCATCCCTTGCGACCATCATGAGTACCGAGAATTGCTCCTATGATTCTCTCTTTGCTCTCAGCAACAAGGAAGATTGCAGTTGTTCCGGCTATCTCATGGGCAATTCTTTCTAGGCAATCCCGACCATTTGGCCGATGAGAGAGAGCCGCCTCTCGCCACAAAGCTACCAACGCGTCATAATCCTCAGTTACTAGCTGGCGAATAATCATCTTTAGATCTTGCTCCTTTACGGTATGGAGAATGAATAATAGAATAACCATGAACAATAGACAAGCTTAACTGGTGAGGCCCAGCATCAATAGTTGTCCTGGAAGGATAATCCTGTAGAATAATGGTCATGTTTGCATAAAAGAAGAACACGCAAAAAGAGAAATGGCGGGGAAGAAGTGCTTCGTAGATGACTAGCCACAAGCAAGAAGTCACAACATGAATAGCGAAAGTACGGCGATACAACTGCGGAAGGCGAGGGCGAGTTTGCATAGAACGTGGAGTTGCATCAACAGGAAGGCGCATCGCTTCTAGGATCGGCACGCCCTGTTTGCAGGGGGAATACTGTAGTGGCATTATCGAGCAAGCGCACAAAAGACAAAACCCAGCAGGCGCTTCATGACATTTCACATGCGCTGCTTAGCGCTGAGAGCCTTTTGGAACTAGCGAAGGTAGTCCAAGAGAAACTCGATCCCATTCTGAACACCAAGAACTTCTTTCTTGCGCTGTATGACAAAGAAGACGACACGATCTCTTTCCCTTATTTTGCCGACCAAAGAGATCAGTTGGTCGCCGTTTCTGCAGAAGAATCACTTACTGGCCATCTTATCAGAGGAGGGATTCCGCTGCTCTTAACCGGCGAAGAAATCGAGGAAATGGTCCACGCCGGAGAGGTAGTGGTCCATGGAAGTATTCCCAAGGCTTTCCTTGGAGTCCCTTTAAAAGCAAAGAAGGAAACGGTTGGTGCTTTGGTGGTGCAAAGCTATACGGACAAGATGGCTTACAACAAGGAAGATCTGCAGATTCTGAACTCCATCTCAAGCCAGTTGGGGCTTTTTATCGAACACAAGCGGGTAGAACAGGTGCTACGAAGTTCTGAGAAGAGACTCCGCAGCCTGTATGAGAATGTGCCTAGTGGCATATATCAGACTACGCCCAGTGGCAAGTTCATTTCAGTTAATCAAGCACTTGTCCGCATGTTTGGCTATAACTCAGCAGAAGAGCTACTAGCCGCTGATGCGCATGACCTATATTTGAACATCGCAGATAGAGACCACTATAGAAGAGAATTAGAAAAGAGAGGAAGAATATCTGGGATTGAGCTTGTGCTGAAACGTAAAGATGGTCGCCCGTTTACGGTGCTTGAACATGCCTACGTTATTCGTGACGAGAAGGGGAACACGCTGTATTACGAGGGTATTCTAACGGATATCTCAGAACGAGTTCGCATGGAACAGCTTCAACAAGCGCTACATCGAATCGCAGTGGCTGGCCACACAGGCCCAAGTCTTCTCTCCTTGTTCAACACAGCCAAAGAACAACTCGCTCCTTTCTTGCGTTGGGAAGATTCTTTCATTGCCCTCTACAGTAAGGAAACCGATACGCTTTCCCTGTTGGATGTTAATGATCAATTTCGTGCATTCCCTGCAGGTAAATCACTTACTGCCTACGTTGTCAGAAAGGGTGAATCGGTTCTTCTAAGCCACGAAGAAATTGAACGCATGATACATGTTGGGGAAATAGAAGCCACCGGAGCCACCCCTCAGACTTGGCTCGGGATTCCACTTAGAGCTGAGACCGATATCATTGGCATTCTAGTGCTTCGCGACTACAACAATGAGGCAGCGTTTTCCGAAGAAGATCTGAAGATGCTGGAGCTTATCGGCAGGCAAATCGGGCTTTCCATCGGGTATAGAAAAGCGCAAGAAGCCCTACAAAACAGCGAGCAGCGCTACCACAGCATTTTTGTCGCCACTATTGACGGAGTGCTTGTTTTCGATTTAGATGGAAGGATCATTGAGGCTAATCCGGCTGCCTGCAAAATGTATGGTTACGCCAGCGACGAGTTTGTTGGTCTTCCCGCAGAGAAACTTGTCCATCCTGACTATTTCCATGGTTTTTCTAATTTCAAGAAAAATGTAGAACAAAACGGTCGCTTCCTCGTTGATTCAGTGAATCTCAGAAAGGATGGAACGCAATTCGACATTGAACTGCGTGGAACACGCTTCTCTTACCATGGCCAGCCACACCTTCTTTCAATTATCATTGATACTACAGAGAGAGCAAAAGCCCAACAGGCTTTAGAAGACTCAAAACAGAAAATTGAGCGCTTGTATAAAGTCACGCTGCAACTTGAAACATCCAACGCCGCACAGGATGTATATGATATGACTATCGAAGCAGCGGAGAAGATCCTCAGCTTCTCACTCGCCTCCCTGGATATCGTGGAAGAAGGCAAGTTGATAGTCAAGGCTACCTCTTCAGAACTGCCTTCTGGGGCAAGCAAAGAGACCAGGCTTGAACAAGGAGGCCTGGCAGGAGAAACTTACCGCAGCGGTAAGACTACCATCTTTGGCAGTATGGATGAGGTCCCCATTGCAGCCCCTACCAGGAAACAGTTCAGCTCTGGGATCAGTGCGCCGATTGGTGATATCGGTGTTTTTCAGGTCGTCTCTACAACACCCGATGCCTTCACCGAGGAGGATGCGCACCTACTCAACCTATTGCTTGGCCATACCTACGAAGCAATAAAGCGAATCAGCCTACAACAACAACTCGAAGAACAGGCAATCCGTGACTCATTGACCGGTCTCTACAATCGTCGTTACTTCACCCAGGTCATCGAACAGGAGATCGCTCGCTCCAAACGCTATGATCATCCTATCGCCTTCTTGATAGTTGATATAGACAGGTTCAAGGAGATAAACGATAGGTTCGGTCACCCGATAGGAGACCGTGTACTGCAGGAGATAGCTAGGTTACTGGAAGCTCAACTTCGTGATGTTGATATTGCGATTCGCTATGGAGGGGACGAGTTCTTGCTTGTACTACCTGAAACAACAGATAGCGAAACGGACATTGTGAAGGAACGGATCACTAAAGCAATAGCCCGCCGAGACAAAGAGAACAAGCTCATAGATTTCCCGGTCACAGTATCCATTGGCGCTGCTTGTTGGAGACCTGAGGGCTCAGAACCGATGGAAGAGGTCCTAGTAAGGGCAGACCGCAGGATGTATGTTGAGAAGAAAAGCAAAAGAAGCGAAGGCTTCAGTCAAGCGATCTTGAGGAGTAAGAGGG
>JAUWOJ010000038.1 GCA_030612175.1 Candidatus Bipolaricaulota bacterium
GTCCATGTGTCAAGTGGCCAATCCATCGACACAGATAGAATCCTCCTTGCCGTTGGCCGTCGACCGAATTCAGCGGGTATGGGTCTGGAGACCGTGGGGATCGAACCAGATCGACGTGCGTTCATCCCGGTCGATGAGAAGCTGCAGACGAGTGCTCCCAGCGTGTACGCAATCGGCGACCTTGTCCCTGGTCCAATGCTTGCCCACAAGGGATCGGCAGAAGGGCTGAAGCTTGCTGCTTCGTTCGCGGGTCAGAATTACCCTCTCGACTATCAAACGATTCCGCAGGCGATATTTACCGACCCCGAGGTCGCCTCAGTCGGTTTGTCGGAGGCGCGAGCAAAAGAGGAAGGCCAGGACGTTATCGTCGGCCGCTTTCCGTATGCCGCACTGGGAAAGGCTCAGGGGATGCGAGAGACACAAGGATTCTTCCAGGTTGTCGCAGATGCCAAGAACAAGCGTCTCCTGGGGACACAGATCGTAGGCGCGGAGGCATCGGCCTTGATCGCTGAGGCTGCGCTCGCCGTGCAGAACGGACTCTCCTTGGAAACGATCGCCGATAGTGTGCACGCACATCCGACCCTTCCCGAGGGGCTGAAGGAGGCGGCAGAGGCGGCGCTCGGTCGAGCGATCCATGCCGTTAATCGGTAGGATCCAACCAGACACTTTAGGTGAAAACTGACTCTCTTTGAATTAAAAGTGCGAAGTCCGGAAACCTCGTGAGCCAATCTGTCAAGTGTTAGTTGGGTGTGACTTCTTAGGACAAGCTTGTCTTGAGCCTTTCCTTGTTGGCAGTATGATTCTCTTCTATGTGGAGGATCGCCGGGATGAAGAACGCCGAGATGCCGACTGCTATGCAGAGGAAGCCTGCGACCACGAACCATACCTGGATACCGAACCGTCGAATAAACCAGCTCTCAGGAATCAACCCTTTCCGTTTCCATCGATAGAGTTGTCCGTACGAGATCCCCATTCTCTCAAGGGCATCCTTTTTGGAGATCAGTTTCTGTTCATTCTTGCGATCCTTCCACTACTTCACTTGCCCAACAACATTCACTCCGTCAACTGCGATTGTTGGCGTGTTAAGCATACCGTGAACGCATCTCCTCTCATTACCAAGAGCAATCAAGCTCTCCTTCAGGAGAGCGTAGGCATTCCCTGCAATCATCGTATTCTTCACTCGACCTACAATCTTTCCGTGTTCAATCTTGAACGCAACTGCCACGTTATTTGAGAATTGTCCGCTTATGATATTTCCTTGCCCCAAGCCAAGAACGCTATCTACTAGGAGTCCTTCGTCCAGCTCAGCGATTATCTCGTCCTGTGAATGGGTACCGGTGCTGATAGTAACGTTAGTCATCCCTACTTTTGGAAGGCTACGAAATCCGCTCCTTGACCCGTTGCCGGTCGGTTCAACCCCAGCAAGAGCAGCGGCACGCAGATCATACACAAATCTCTTGATTACCCCATTGTTAACTAGCGGAGTATGTGTAGTAGGGATTCCCTCATCATCGAAGCTACTGCTTCTTACTGCATGAGGAATTGCTCCATCATCTGTTATCGACAGATCAGTACTAAACGCCGTTTCCCCGATGCGTCCCTTAAGCGGTGATGTACCCATAAATACCGACTTACCGTTAAATCCAACAATAAGAGGAAGCAGAAGGCAAATTGCGCCGGCAGGGCTAAACACAACCGGAAGACTCTTCGACGCTGTGGGTACAATCCTCTCACCCCAATGCAGTTGTTGAATAAGGCTGTTGGCAATCCGATCCACCTGTAACTCGCTGAGGTAACTTGCTTGAGATTGTTCAAACAGGAGGAAGATGTCGTCCTCTCTTGCTTTCTCGATATCAACCGACAGCAGAATGCGAGTCCTCTCCTCTTGGACATCAACTCCCGAAGTATTAGTGAGTTTGACCGTTTCCACTACCTTGTTGATCGACAGATTGATATCCACCTCTGAAGAAACTCCCTCCAATCTCGTAAGTAAATCTTGTCCAAGTTCAACCAGATCGGTTTCTGAGAGCTCGACAATTGCTGGATCGTATGTATCAATAGATGGGAGATCTTCTTGCGCTGGAAACGCAAGGCTCACCTTCTCCCCAAAGGTAGCGGTAGCAAGCGCCGCGCCAACTAATCCACGTGTATTCTTAACGTTGGTTGTAGTGGCAAAACCAACTCTCCCGTCATCAATAACCCTTAACGCGACTCCTTCGAGTTCTTTGCTCTTGATCGATTCCAGCTTTCCAGAACGAAACTTGACGGGAAGCGTTCGAGTTTGCAGGTGGTAAAGCTCGCCTTGTCTTCCTTTGAGTTCTGCTAGAAAGGAGTTCATTACTTGCCTCCTATCGTCACATTTGTGATCCGGACATGTGGCGATCCATCAGTCACTGGAAGAGGAAATTGTCCCCCCTTTCCGCATCCACCAGATCCACCATAGAGCTCCTTGTCATCGCCGATCATGTCAATGTCTCGAAGTGTCTCAAATACATTGCCTGTAAGCACAACGTCCTTGAGCATCTCTCCTAGTTCACCATTCACGATCTCATAAGCATATGCCGCGGAGAAAGTAAACTGTTCAAACATAGTCTGCCCTCCGTATGCCTTAATTGCATATATCCCCTTATCTATCCCTGCCAACATTTCGTCGAAGCTACATGCGCCAGCATCAATATAGGTATTGGTCATACGCACTATTGGCTCGTATTCGTAGGAAATAGCACGAGCATTGCCTGTTGGAATAGCTCCCATCTTTTTCGCTGTTTCGCGCGAGTGTAGCAAGCTAGTTAAGATCCCGTTCTTGATCAGGTAGGTCTTTGCTCGCGCCACGCCTTCATCGTCGTATGGGATATTCCCTCGGAGTCCTGGAAGGTATCCGTCATCAATCACATTTAGCTCATTGTTCCCGAATCGTTTCCCCAGCGTCATGATCTTCGCCATTCGCTCGTTCTTGAATAGGAAGTCGGCCTCACAGCCATGCCCAAATGCCTCATGAATGAACACCCCGGCAAGGCCGGGATCAAGTATTACCGTATATTTCCCGCCATCAACCGATCGGGCACTAAGCAGATCCACCGCACGCTTGGCGGCATTAGTAGCTTGTTCCTCTCGGCCAAGGACAAACTCGAAGCCAGCAGCACTGCCCAATGTTTCAAAGCCTTGTTCGATATTCGTTTTTCCAGCACTTGCTACCGCTACTAAGAGCAATGTAATGTCAGGGACTTGCTGTACGATAAACGTCCCTTCAGAGGTTGCGAGAGTAACCTCACGAAAAGAGTCGGTGTAACGAGCGCTGGTAGAAACAACTCTCTTGTCATGAGATAGAAGAATGCGATTGTAGGAGGCGATCAACTCCTTCTTCTCCTTTAGGGATACATCACGAAAGTCCCGCTCAAACTCTGCGTGAACTGTCTGTTGAACAACCGGAACTTCTGCTAGCGCTGCTGCTTCGCTGCTGTGTTGTCCGACTAGGCTAGCCATACGTTCCGCCTCTTGTATCTTCTGCCGCAATTGGGAGATATCATTCAACACTGCGATTCCCCAGCCGCCTTCTTTCAAGCATCGCACAATCCCACCCAATTCACTGGACGATTCCAGGTTCTCTAGTTTGTCTTTTTGGAATTGCACCTGGTTACGCGCCTCGTGGTCTATGCGTATCTCGGTGTAATCGGCATTGCTTCCTGCAATTGCCTGCAGTAGAAGCTCTTTCTCATTCACAAGCCAACCTCCTTTTCTGCGCTTTCTCATTCTACTGGGGAGCTGTCTTCAGGTGCAAATAACGGATGATGTGATTCGCGGAGTGCGTATCACTCAGGATTCAGGGTTACATCTAGGGCAAACAAGTGTGCTTTGGGGCTAAGATCCCGGGAAATCCAACTGATCTATCGCTCACTTCCCTGGGCACTGAGCGATAACAGCTGGATCTATTCCCTTGTTCCCGTATGCCTTGTCGAAATGCTTGGAGAACTCGCCAGCAAGCTTTGAGGCACGCTGGTCATAAGCCTGCTTGTCCTCCCAAGTGTTCCTCGGATTCAAGATCTCAGGAGATGGAATACCGGGACATGTTTGTGGCACAAGTATATGGAATGTCTTATCTTCGGTACATTCCACATCCTCTAACTCTAGAGAGACCGCGGCGTGAACCATCGCTCGTGTGAGATTAATGTCGATGCGCTTGGAGACTCCATATGGACCTCCACTCCATCCAGTATTCACCAAGTAGACACTCGTTCCGTATCTCTCCATTCTTTCACCGAGCATTCCCGCGTAGATGTCGGGATTTCTTGGCATGAATGGCTCACCAAAGAACCGAGAGAAGGTTGTCTGGGGTTCAATAATCCCTGTCTCTGTGCCAGCGAGTTTGCTCGTATATCCCATCAAGAACCAGAGCATCGCCTGTTCTCGAGAAAGCTTGGAGATAGGAGGAAGAACGCCATTAGCATCGGCGGTGAGAAAAAGGATTATCTTCGGGGACGATCCCTTAGATGACCGCTTGACATTGGAGAGGTATCTCAGTGGGTATGATGCGCGGGAGTTCGGGGTAAAGCGATCATCATGCAGATCAAAAATCCCATTAGGATAAACCATTGCATTCTCTATAATCGCTCCATGCTCACGGTAATCATCCTTGTGCATAACGGCTTTGTGGATCTCTGGCTCTTTCTCTGGGTCAAGATCAATTAGCTTCGCGTAGCAGCCGTTCTCAAAGTTAGCTATTCCTTCTTCACTCCAACCGTGTTCGTCGTCACCAAGAAGAGCGCGTCGCGGATCAGCGGACAGCGTCGTCTTCCCCGTACCAGAAAGCCCCAGAAGCAACGCTATATTACCGTCCTTTCCTTCATTTGCAGAGCAATGGAGGGGAAGAATACCTTCAGCCGGTAAGAGGTAGTTCATCACGGTGAACATTAGCTTCTTCACTGAGCCGCCATAGGCGGAACCATACACAATCCCGATTCGGCGATCAAAATCCATCGCAATCACCATCGTCGTAGTCCCACCAATTCGTGGATCGATTCGCAGCCGGCCATCGTAGCGCAGCGGATCAAGTTTATCATGGGGAAGGACAAGAATGGTAAATGGTCGATCGAAGAAGACGCTTCGCGAGATATCCTCAGGAACAGGACGGAACATATTGTCCGTAAATAGCACAGTAAGGGCTTGATCAGTAATCGTTCTTACCGGTAAGGCATAAGAGGAATCTGCTCCGAGAACACGGTCCGTAGTATAGATCTTCTCCTTCCTCTCAAGAGAGGCAAGTGCGTCCTCCAGCACCATGTCAAGTGTTTCTTCATCAATGGGGATGTTGTTCGGGGAATCCCAATCGATATTTCCTTCGCTTCCTCTTCGCTTGACAATAAGGGTATCCTTGGGACTCCTGCCGGTTGAGGCGACTGGTGTCCAGCATGCAAGTGCTCCGCAGGCCACAATCATTGCCTCCTTATTGCGAACTACCTCCTCGATCATGTTCTTTCTTGCTGGGTTATTCACAACAACCGATCGCCTGAGCAGTTTGCGAACTTGTTCTTGTAAATCCATATTCATATCTCCCCTTGGTCTCCTATGTGTGTCGTGCCAGGGATAATCCTGGAACGTCAACCGGCAAATCATACCCAATGGAGGAGCAAAATGCAGCGACAAATAGTACTATTCTTTCACTATTCTCTTAGAACCGAATCCCGAGATTGTCGTTCCGTTTCAGAAGGACAATCAGGTAAGAAGAGAAGTCAACAGTGACAGATGAAATGTCCTCGCAAACCAGGATCATACCTTTCTTGAGGACGTTGTAGGGCTACTCGTCAAGTATCACGAGTAGAGTTAGAGACTTGTTCGCTGCCCTCTAAGTATCAGGAAGCGAACAAGCAATAGAACAGGGATTATCTCCAGCCTTCCGATCCACATGCTAAAACATAGCGCCAACTTGCCTAACATTGACATCTCGGGCCCGGTAATTCCAATCGATAACCCAACGTTACCCTGGGCGCTTGCTACTTCGAAAAGCGCATCGGAAAGAGTAAAATGCGCGGGAGACGTCTGCAAGATCACAATCACTCCCACTGCCAGGAAGACAAGCCATAGCAGCGTAATCATAGCGGCATTTTGTAGCTGGTCCGGAATCTCGCTTTGATCGAGTGTAGTCGACCCAACCTTAAATGGAACAATCGCGTCGTTCGGGGAAAGTATCTTACGGAATCGCCACTGTGCCCCCTTAATCAAGACCAATGCGCGGATTATCTTGACTCCGCCAGCAGTTGATCCAGCTGCCCCCCCAAGGAACATCGCAGCAGCAAGAAGGACTTTTGCTGTATCACTCCAGCCCCCCATATTCGCTGTCTGAAACCCAGTGCATGTTATTGCTGAAATGAATTGGAAGCCTGAATACCGCAGTGAGCGAAGAAGCCCCAATGATCCCATATTCTCCAACATCAAGAAGACAACACCTCCGGCAAGGAATAGGAAAAAGCATCGTGTCTGGAAATCCCGCCATAGGATCATTCCTTTCCCTCTCATGAGCTGGTAATGCACAGCAAAACTGATCGCCCCAAAGAACATAATCGGCAACAGTACCAGCTCAATGGTAACGTTGTTATAGGAAGCAATGCTATCCGCAGTTACACTGAATCCGCCGGTGGATATCCCGGTCATAGCATGATTGATTGCCTCCCAAATTGGCATCCCCGCTCCCCATAGAACGACTACACTGATAAACGTATATAATGCAAAGATCCACCACATTGTGCGTAATGTGGACACAATGCTTGGATGAATTTTTTCTCCGTGCGCTTCAGCGTAGTACAAACTGTGAGTACCCAACCCCGGGCGCGGACCAACAATAATCGTCAACATCAAAACGATTACACCCATCCCACCGACCCATTCAATGAAACTTCTCCACCACTGAAGTGTCTTGGGTAATAGATTAGGTTGTGAGGCCATGGTCAGCCCAGTTCCTGTGTACCCCGAGATTGACTCGAAGAAAGCGCTCAACGGATCTCTGAAGTAGAAAAGGGTTTCAGAGCCAATCCCGCTGCGTTGCGCGAACAATGCAGTAAGGACAAACGGAAGCGAGCCTATTGTCGCGACAAGGAGCCAACCGGCTGCTGCAATTATCATCCCGTGCCTGAGCTTAGCTTCACCAGCGGCGCGAAAAGGTAGGTACAAGCACAAGCCAACAAGAAAGGATACGCCCGCGGTTATGGCAAGGGGAGTAAGAGCGTAATGCTCATTGAACGCAACCGGGACGGCCAGCGATACAACAGCCATGACTCCAACAACAGGAACAAGGAGGCCAAGACCGCGAAGAACGATACGGAGATCTTCAGTTGAACGGAATAGGGAAATTCTCATCCGGTAACTTTCTCGATCAACTCATCCGTGACACGTTGCACAGAGTAGAAAGTGAGAAGATCTTCTGGCTCAATCACTGTTTCACCCTCGGCGATTTGCGTAGTGCCTCCACGGTTAATCGCAACAATAAGAACGGACGAAGGGATGATCTCTTGTTTTCGTATCTCAGATACGCTGTTCCCTACAAGCGGACCTTCTTCCTTGACCATGATACGAAATACCTGAGCTCCATTTGAGAGAATCGTAAAGTCATCTACCTTGGGACGTTTGACTGCAGTGTAGAGATGGTTTGCCACCACATCTTCCGGGTTCTCCATCACATTTGCACCCAGTCTACGGAAGAACTCTGCATGATCCTTCTCATTAACCACTGAAACAATAGATGGAATCTCTAATCGATTAGCAATAGACACGACCATCAAGTTTACTGCGTCATCGCTTGTTGTGGTGATCAGCACGTTGCTTCGATCCGATCCTGCCTCTCGCAAGCTTTCGGCCGATGTGGCATCCCTATTTAAAACGGTCACATCATACTTGCTACTTATCTCCTTAGCTCGCTCGACATTCTTCTCAATAACCACTACATTGTTCTTTTCTTCAATAGCAATATCAATCAGACGGGCTCCAATAGTTCCTGCCCCAACGATGATCATATACATATCTATCACCTCAGACGAGCATCTATGGTAGCACAGGAAGAGCCAAGGATCAACAAATTCTCTGAGAGTATTTAACTCCGCGATGTTCTTCAAGCGTTCCTTGCCAACACCCCCCTATTGCCGTAAACTCAGGTCACTATGCGGCGATTCGTTATTCTGGCACACAAGGCGGTAATTAGTCCGGAGTTCAACCTGAGCGATCTTCCAGGAGGAGCAGGAAGGTTAGATGTCCTTTGCCGGGCTATTGGGGCATCCTTTTTTCTTTCACATGATCTGCGCCGCGACGTCGAAGTAACGCTGCTCCTGCAAAACCGGGTACAGATTCGACTGGTGGGCGAGCAGCTGCGTCACCTTAATCCAGACGAGCGATCAACTGCTGCCTTACTCAAGCATGCGCTGGAGAAACTTGGTGAAGAAGAAGTAAGAAGCACACCGGGAATCTTCATTTCCCAGACAAGCCTTCCATCCATCCTTGATCGGCTTTGGCAATTGCAGGCCCATCCAGTCATCCTACATAAGCAGGGAATACCGATTGACTCCTTCTCTATCCCCTCAAATCCAGCCTTCATTTTGTCTGATCATTTGGACTTTAGCGCAGATGATGAGAAAGCACTAGGCGCCCTTCCTCGCATTTCCCTGGGTAGCCAGTGGCTGCATACAAGCCAGTGTATTACCATTGTTCACTATCTACTCGATCGCCGACACCAAGACGAATCCGAAGATCTTGTCTTATGCCACAAAGTATGGGCAGAGGCACAAGCAAAACTAATTCAAGGACTACTCGAAGATTTCCGAATTCCATCAACTCTTGTTACCCAAGTTCCGCCTTCAGTTCTACCAATGGCGATTGACGGCCTGGCGGAGGTACAGATTAAGGTTCGCCTCCGCGACCTTGCTCGCGCCAACGAAATCATAGCTGACTACTTCCAGGAAGAGCCGATCTGAGGATCAATACCGGAATAGTACTCATTACCAAATGAATCGCCTTCTTCCTTGCTGCTTGGACTCGTAATTCAAGGAAAAACCAAAGTGATAGGAGCCTTGCTGAACGTGAAGACCTGCCAAGGACTGTTTCTCTGGCCGGCAAGCGAAACTCTCTGTTCCCATTTGCGCCGCACCTGCAACAAGACTAGATTACAGTCACCGGAATGAACTCCCATGATGTCAAGGACGATCCATTTTGTAACTTGCGGCACAACATGGTGTCATCCCAAATTCGTTCGCGTGGAATCAGCAATCAACGCCTCCTGAAAGTAATGCAAAGTATCCCTCGCCATCTATTTGTACCGCGCTACCTACAGAAAAGCGCCTACGATGACCACGCGCTACCCCTCGATAGTGGACAAACAATTTCTCAACCATACATGGTCGCGTTGATGACAGAAGCTCTTTGCCTCCAAGCAGATGACAAAGTACTCGAAATTGGTACCGGTTCAGGTTATCAGACCGCCATTCTTGCTAGCCTTGCACGTAGTGTGTTCACCGTCGAACGCCTACGTTCACTTTCGCACATGGCCGAGAAAAACCTGCGGGCGCTTGGCTACGACAATATTCACTTCCTGATCGGTGACGGAACCCTTGGTCTTCCTGACAAAGCTCCGTATAATTGCATAATTGCTACTGGGAGCCTTCCCCAACTTCCAGAGAGTTTACTCGCTCAACTTGATGAGAATGGAATCCTTGTCGCCCCAGTCGGGGGAAGATCGTTACAGAAGCTCTTGTGTGTTAAAAGGATCGGAACAAAGGTGGAGAAACATGATTTGGGGGGTTGTCAGTTTGTGCCACTTATTGGACAGAACGGATGGAGTAGCTGAATCTA
>JAUWOJ010000091.1 GCA_030612175.1 Candidatus Bipolaricaulota bacterium
TGCTCATTGCAATGACCATGGTGATCAGCGCCCTCTCCGCGTTCACCGTGATCCCGGCGATTCTTATCACTTGGCGGCCTGCATTTCTATTTAGATCGCCGTGGAAAATGAGAGGGAATGATAGCCGAGAATAGTAAGAAAGGGGGGATTGCAATGAAACGAGTAGAATTATTGGTCAGTACCTTGCTCTTGTGCGTGCTTTTTGTTGGGAGTGCAGCGTTCGCTGAAGAGTTAACGGGTGAGGAGATCATTGCGCGCGCGAAGTTTGGAGGGGAACTCAAAAGCGAAGGAAGCTTGATCACAACCTTTCGCCTGGAGAGTAAAACAACCGATGGGACAACTATCGCGAATAGCTTCGTGGGGTTTTCCAAGCGTACAAAGGAAGGAACAGAGTTTCTTCTCCTATATTTCCTCGACGTGGGGTACAACAGCGGCTCGATCCTACTTATGGAAACACCGGAACAGGAGACTACTCGACAGTGGTACTACTCCCCAGAGTGGGATTTACTCAGGGAGCTTGATGTTGAGACACAGGGGCAGAGGTTCGCGGGAAGCACGCTCTCGTTTCAGAACCTGGGTGGTTATAACTTAGAACGTCACTACACCGCGGAAGTGATTGGCAACGAGAGGCTAGTCGTGGGCGAAACAGAGCGGATGGCCTATGTTCTCTCTCTTTCTGCCAGGCCACAAGAGGAATTGGATTTTCCCACCGCAGAGATGCGGGTAGACAAGGAAACTTTCTTCGTGCTTCGAATGCAGAATATCAACCCTGCCGGGGAGGTGGGACAGACAGTGGAGGTCCTTGCCCTGGGAGAGTTTGAAGGAGTGGTCACAGTCGATCAGCTGATCAATAGCGATTGCCTGAACGGAAGCTCTACGACGATTACTTTCCTTGAGCGAAGGCGACCCACAGATGAATTTCCAGATGATTTTTTTAGTTCAGAGAATCTCGCGTTATTTGATCCCGCTGAGTACGGATTGTGAGTGGCGTCGCTCAATGAATTGGGCTTCGGCCCTTGTGTTGGACCCGGCAGTTATGTTAGGGCGGCGCTAAGTAGGCGGTCTCATTGAGCAAATGGGCACACGGCAATGCAACTTGAACAAGCGGCTCCATTTTCCACCCAGAACTCATAACACTTATCGGTGTTCACCGCCCAGCGCAGGATTCCAGCATTGTTGGATGAACAAGCGAGCTTGAAAGATGGTTCAGTCTCAGAGCTTATTGCTTCCGCTTTGCAAACATCCGCACATTCATGACACTCTCTGCAGAATTTGGTTAACCCAAAATCAATCGGTTTATCCGGTTCAAGTGGAAGATTGGTAAAGATCTTGCATAGCCGTACGCATGGACCATATTCTGGCGTGACCAGCAAACCATTTCGCCCCAGTTGACCAAGCCCAGCGTCGATGGCAAGCGGAATGCTAAGAGCGGTATCATTTCCCATGGATATTGCTTTGTAACGTAGGTTTCGGATGAATTCAGCTAAGCAAGCAGCTGTAAACGCCATCTGTGAATAACCAACCCCACTAGCGGTAGCCGATCTAAACGCAGGCGAGGCACTAATCGCTTCCTTGTCCATGGCGATTCCTATGACGATCGCGTAGTTGTATTCTGCAGGGATTTCGATCGGGTCTCCGCTTCTGTCATGAGAGTAGATCCATTTGTGATCGACCTTGCATATGCCAACAAGATTCGCGCCGTATGTGCGCGCGGTCTCTTTGATTTGCTCACTCATAAGACTCGGGCTTTTTACCGGATGTTTTCCGAGTGTAAGCATATTTGGATCGGTCTGAGATACCCTCTTCCAAGAGAATGCCGCGCTAAATTGCTCATAGACGGTCCATGCAGCTAGGATTCTGGCAAACTCGATACGTGAGTATCCCGGATGGTTGCGGGCAATGATTTCCGGTATGTTCTCGCGGTAGTCATGCCCAAAAAAACTTGCCTTGTTGTCCCACAACAATCGCATAAACACAGTGTGCCGTTCATCGAAGCGGCTGTACTGCTTGGGGTCTGTTGTGTAAGCAGGTTGATCGATTCGCTTAATCAATATCCACTCCCCTATCTCCGCGTTCCTCTTTGCGTCGATGTCAGCTGGGGTTTTGTTGGAGAAGTATGCGTTGCTGGATCTGTTGCTGGTACAATCTGCAAATTTAGCCCGAGAAGACAGAAATAAAAAAACAGTGCATTTCGCACTGACACCTTTTAGTTTACGATATTCTGCACACAACGTCAAGGGCTAGATAGCGTTGACTTCCATCTATCTTGGAACTACAATTTTTGCGAGGTGTTTTCGATGCCAGAGGAAATAGAGCGAGACATGTTGCGGCACATGGACAAGAGTATCGAAGTGCTAAAGAGCAACCTAGGCAAGATTCAGACCGGTCGAGCAAATCCTAAGATGATAGAGGATACAATTGTGGATTATTATGGAACCTCTACCCCGCTCAATCGGCTGGCGACAATCGTTGCCCCTGATCAGAATTTGCTGGTTATTCAGCCCTACGACAGGACACAGATTGCCAGTATAGAGAAAGCCATTCTGTCTGCCGGTCTGGGCCTTAACCCGACGCATGAAGGGAAAGTTGTTCGTATTAAGATTCCGAAGCTTTCAGAGGAGCGGCGCGAGCAGCTCACACACATCATCAAGGCTAGGGGCGAAGATACAAAGGTTGCCCTACGCAATATCCGCCGGGATGCAAACGGGAAATTGGAGCAAATGAGGGATGAAGGAAGTATTTCAGAAGATGATTACTTTCGTTATCACGAAAAGAATGATAAGGCTATTCGCGAGCGTTCCGAGGAAATTGACAAGTTGGTCAAGGCGAGGAATAAGCAGCTTCGAACCATCTAGTTAGCTAGCGTCTTCATAGCAGGCCCTTATGATGAGCAATCTATCCTTCACAGAGTTCAACCGTATTTTTCACATTTGTGGCGGTCTATTATTTTCTGGGACAGTCTCGTCAATCCTTAGTGTATTTGGTCTATGGGTGCTTGCCGTTGGTTTTCTTGTTGGCTGCCTCTTATTTGTCCTTAATTTGTTGTTTCTCTATGAATCGGGACGCGCATTGATTAGGTTGGAGGGCAGAGAGCGAGCTGGCGCTATGGCGGGTTGTTCCAGCCTTGGAAGAATCTTGTTTCTTGGAGTCGCCTTGGCATTATTGGTGCAAGTAAGCGTTCCGGCATTTTGTGCTGCCTGCGGAGGGCTTATCTTTTCGCAGACAGGGTTGCGCCTTATCTACATCCGTCAGAGGAGGCGAGCAGATGCTTGAACATCTGGGCGAGAAGCTCATTTTGCACGTTACTCTTGGCAATTTCTCGTTTAGCTTTGACATAATTACAGTTATCATGAGCTGGGTAGTTATTGCTGTACTTGTGGTTATTGCCCTGATCCTGCGACGTGGACTTGGACAAGATATCGAAGAGAAACCAAGTCGAACACAAGCAATTCTCGAATCCTTGATTGATCTGCTGAAAGGACAGTTGACGTCTAGCTTTTCTTCAGACAAGCTAGCCAGAGAGTTATTTCCTTTTGTGTCGACGATATTTATGTTTGTTCTTGTCTCTAACTGGCTTTCAGTGATTCCCTATTGTGAGTCTCCAACCAAAGATCTGAACGTGACGCTTAGCTTAGCTTTGCTCGTTTTTGTTATGTCTCAG
>JAUWOJ010000027.1 GCA_030612175.1 Candidatus Bipolaricaulota bacterium
GGGTAGATGAGGAAGGACTGGCCAATGTAAGAAGAAGGGCGAGTCGTTACGGGATTGAGTTCATTAGCGGAAGGCAGCGACACATGGGAACTACACGGGTGCGGCAGATGGTCGATCTGTTCGATCGTTACCGTCTGGATAACCAAATCTCCTTTTAGCTCGATAACCAGGTAACTCGCATTGAAGTGAAGAATGATGTTTTTGTCTTGCGTGGAAATGGGGATATAGAGACGCGCTATCTGATTGCGTCTCCGGGCCGTGCCGGAGCCTACTGGCTGCGAGAGGAAGCCAACAGATTAGGGATCGCCACTGAATACGGGCCCATTGATGTTGGTGTGCGGGTTGAGTTTCCAGCAGAGATCTATACAGCAATTGAAGAGGTCATGTACGATGCCAAGTTGCGTGTGCGCACGGCTACCCATGACGACATGGTGCGCACCTTCTGTACAAATCCACGTGGGTTTGTGGTCAAGGAAACCTACAAGGAATTTGTGCTGGTGAATGGTCACGCTGAGAACGAGGGAGAGACAGAGAACACGAACTTTGCACTTCTTTCCCATGTCGATCTGACCGATCCGGTAGAGGATACCACCGAATACGGCCGCGCGATCGCTAAGCTGGCAACAACCATTGGAGGAGGAAAGCCAATCATCCAACGATTGAAGGATCTGAAGAATGGTCGCCGTTCCACGCAAGAGAGATTGCAGCGGGCTACGATCGTTCCCACCCTAGTGGATGTTACCCCGGGTGATATCTCTATGGCCCTTCCTGCTCGTATTGTGGAGAATATCTTGGAAGGACTAGACCAATTGGACAATATCATCCCTGGGCTCGCGGCGGATAATACGCTGTTGTACGCTCCGGAAATAAAGTTTTATGACACACAGTACCCAGTGAATAGATCGATGGAAACAAGAATCCCTGGTTTTTTTGTTGCTGGCGATGCTTCTGGGCACTGCCGAGGTATTGTATACTCTGCTGTTACCGGCTTGATTGCCGGGGAAGCAATCAGAAAACGTGAACAAGCTTAACCCCGTTGAATACATGAACGCCCCAGATAGAGATCAACGGGCTGTTCGGGGTCGGCAATCAGCTGTCGCTCTTCCCGTAATCTCAACTCTCTTGCTTGCTGTACTGTGTTTATCCTTTGTATGGGGATGTTCACAGACTCTCTCCCTGTCTAGAAACTTCAGTCAAGCTTACAAAGACCCTTCCGGATACTGGGGCGACTCACAGATGGGGACCGATGGGTGCCCGGATCGAATAGCCACGGCTGGCTGCCTTGTGGCGGCATTCGCGACGGTTCTTGATTACTATGATGTGAGGCTATCGATTGCGGCAGTATCGTCTTCCACAGGAATTGCGAGAACAGGGATGGATCCAGGGATCTTGAATGACTGGCTTAGGACACACGGTGGCTATGGGCCATGTTCGCAGGATCCATATGGAAATTGCTGTCTAGAGTGGACCAAGCTTCCCCGGGGAATTTCGCTTTCTTTCCATGAGAATAGAAGTGAATCCGGAATTGATGCGTCAGCTCGACAGATAATCGATGATGCCCTGCGGGCAGGATATCCGGTCATTGCTGGGGTGCATTGGGGGGCTAGCTGCCATGGGACCACCACCAGGAATGAAGATTGCCATTGGGTGGTAATCGTTGGCAAGTTCGGCCAGAGCTATGAAATCATCGATCCCTACAACAGCGATTTAAGCCGCCAAGAAGGGATAAGGACTACTCTTTCCAGAGGCGTGTTTGGAAGCTATATCATTGATCGATATGTGGTTGTCGCTGGTTCTGCTCCGGCTAGCAGGTCAGCTGAGGTGAAGCTCGTGTCGTTTTTCAAGCCGGGGGGCTTGGTCTATGCAGGGGAAACAATACAAGGACTGGTGAAAATCGAAGGCACGCGGTCCCCTCTTCTGCTATATGCCCGCGTAACTGATCCACGGGGAAGGATGTCCTATGCTTATTACAGATCGCCAAGCGGTACTGTCCTTTCTTATACTCAGCAGAAGCGAAGTTTGTACTTGGAGCCACGTTTGTTTACGGCTTATGAATGGGAATGGACCAGAGCGATTGTGAACGATGGACAGCTAGGAACATGGACATGGGAACTGTGGGTGGAAGATGTCGCTCGTCCTGGCTTACGACTTGGTTACGATATTTCTGCGTACACCGTTGCAGAAGAAAGTACAGAAGCCTTCCAGCCTGCTATTTCAGTCTTACTTGCCGTAGGCATTACCGCAATGATTATTACTTTGATCTATGCATTGGGTATGGCGATCAATAGCGGGTAAGTGCCCTGTCGGCAGTGAGTAGGGAACCAATCCCGACCAGATGTGTTGTTACTAGACGCATAAATAAATGATAGTAGATAATCCAATAACAAGACAGTAGATCCCGAAAATCTTGAGCTTTCCGCGACTTATCAATGCTAGAAGTCCCTTAATTGCAACTACGCCAACTGCCAACGCGGTCAATGCTCCGACTAGCAACTCGGGCCACTCACCTACAGCAACGCTTGTTGTGGTCAGCGCTTGGTAGAATTTGAGCCCTGCCCCGCCAAGGATCGCCGGGATCGAAAGTAGAAACGAGAAGCGCGCTGCTTCTTTCCCCTTTATGCCAACAATCATCCCCGTTGAGATTGTTGTCCCACTGCGCGAGATACCAGGAAGAAGGGCCGCTGCCTGGGAAATACCTATCAGGAGAGCGTCACGAAGTCTTACTTCTTTTCGCTTGGCTTGTCTTCCCGCCCGGTCGGCGATAAGTAGGAGCCCTCCAGTTACGAGCAAGCATATACCAACAACTAGCAGCGAGGAAAATGCTGCCTCGATCTTATCCCGCAATACGAACCCAATAACTGTAATCGGGATTGTTCCCACGATAAGACACCACATCTCGCCAAGCTCTCTTGGTTTTGTAAACAAGCCTCGGGTAAGTCGTAGGAGGTCACGGCGGAATAAAATCAGAACAGCAACTAGCGTTCCTAGATGCAGAATCGCTTCCAGAAACACGCCAGGGGGGTCAAGTCTCAAGAATCGTTCACCAATGACGAGGTGACCTGAGCTTGATACGGGAAGAAACTCTGTCACCCCCTGGATAAGCCCCATAATCAAGTAGCGGATCATGATTTCCTTTGCACGAGCAGTGACGGAACTGCAAGGTCAGTGCATAAACGTTACCATGCGCGCAAACTGCCGCGCGGGAGAGCAGTGCCCCGGTTGCCTCAAAGAATCTCCTCTAAGCGAGACTTAACACAATCGTGCCCAATTACCGACATCATATCGAATAGACCTGGACCAACGCCAGTACCAGTTATTGCCATCCTGCAATCATGAGCGACGTCTCTCAACCCCACCCCCTTTTCCTTTAGGGTGGTGCGCACTGCTTGCTGCACATTCTCCGGTGTGAATTCCTGAATCGTACTCAATGCGCCTATTACGGCTTGTAGGACCTCTTTCTTCTGTTGGCTAACAACTACGTCTTCCTCTTTTCTTAGCGGAACAGGGAACAGAACTCTCATGCTGCTTGCCAGATCGGCGAAAGTCTTGGAGCGGTCACGAAGAAGCTTTGCTCCGGTGAGCAGCCTGTCTTGGCCTGCCTGATCCCACATCGCTTCTGTTATTAGGTTGTCTTTTAGGGCAAATGGTTTTACTAGCTCGACGATCCTGGCTAGATCGGCCGCCTTCATGTGCTGTTGATTGATCCAGTGTAGCTTTACTTCGTCAAACATTGCCGCTGAGCTACCCACGCCTTGTAACGTGAATAGCTCGACCAGCTGATCGCCAGTGAACACCTCTTGATCTCCATGGGACCAACCGAGGCGGGCCAAGAAATTCACCATTGCCTCGGGTAGAAAACCGCGGCGGCGATATTCGAGAACAGAGGTTACGCCATGCCGCTTGGAAAGACGTGTACGATCCGGTCCGAGAATCATCGGCAAGTGAGCAAACTGGGGGAGCGGCTTTTCGAGTGCCTGATAGAGGAGAATCTGTCTCGGAGTGTTAGTAGTGTGATCGTCCCCGCGAATAACATGGGTTATTCTCATATCGGCGTCATCTACAACAACCACAAAATTGTACACAAAGCTTCCATCGGAACGACGGATGACAAAGTCCTTCAACTGTTCGTGCCGAAAGGTTATGTCTCCCAGCAGAGCATCATGAACGGTTAGCTCTCCCTGCTCAGGAACACGAAACCACCACGCGCCATCGTGTTCGTAGGCCAACTTGCGGTCCATGAGTTGGAGGGCTGCTTGCTGATGTCTCTTGCTGTGCTCGGTCTGGCGGTAGTATTCATCCCAGCTGATGCCAAGCCATTGCATTGCTTCGATGATGTGTTCGATCGATGCTTCGGTTGAACGTTCCTGGTCGGTGTCCTCGATTCGCAAAACGAATGTTCCCTTGTTGTGCCTGGCAAAAAGCCAATTGAATAACGCGGTCCTTGCCCCGCCAACATGTAGGTAGCCAGTTGGGCTGGGGGCGAATCTCACTCTGATCATCCTTGGTTCACCTGCTTTTGTCGTTTCAGATATCTTACCGTGTCTTTCGATCGTTTCCTAAGAGAATGGCCGGAAGACAGTAACCGGTAATGGGCAAAAAGGCAGGAGTAAGGAGTAAGACAGGCAATGTGAGCCCTTGACTTGGCGCTTCTTAGCTCCTAGACTGGTATAAGATATCCACCACATGTCCCGGTGACTAACCGGATCTTATACAAAGGAGGGTAAATGGTCGTGGAGAAATTCCTGCTAAAGAGAATAGAGGAGTGGGTACACAAGGGGCTAATCTCTCTCGAACAAGCAGACTCGCTCAGGCGAAACGAAACAGAATCTGAGAATATCCCCCGAGCTCACCGCGTGAAAACGGATGAAATTCTTGTCTATCTGGGCAGCCTGATCATCTTTCTGGCGACAGCCTTCTTGCTGGGTCTGAACTGGGAACCATTGGGGAGCACGGCTAGGATACTCTTGGTGGCGGTTCCTACAGTTTGCATGCTTGCGTTGGGTGGATGGTTGCGTGGTTCAACAAGTGCACGGCTGCAAAGAGGAGCACAAGCCTTGTGGCTGGGGGGCTGTCTAGTGAGTGGGGTTGCTTTCGGTGTAATCGTGTATGAACTAGCTCTCATCGATTGCTCCAAGCTTCGCGAAGTGGGACCGAGCCATCTGCTGTTCGTAATAAGCTGTCTATGGGCAACCGGCCTAGCTGGGGCTGCCCTTATCTTACTCAGTACAGTAACTCAGAGTATCGTCTTCCATCTGTGTGGTAGTGCCACATTGCTTACATTCGTCGGGTGGATGGGCTACCAGCTCGTGTCTTTCTCCTCCTTCTATAAGAATCTGGTGCTTCTTGCGCTTGGCCTGGCAGTTGCGGGGTTATGGCTGGCACTCTCAGAATGGCTACTATCAAGGGAAAGGAAGGATTTGATACGGGTATCTCGCATCTTCGGAGCCCTGACCGCGTTGGGATTTGCCCTGGTTCTAGCTATGCGAGAATATGGGCAGCTGTGGCAGGAAATAGTGATGGCCAGCATAGCGTTCTTGGCCGATCTTTCCTTTACTATCGCCAGTGTGAGGCGGCAGTCGCAAACATTCTTGTACGGTGGCGCGGCCGGCCTTCTTGTTCTGATAACCTATCTTACTGTCGAGCATTCTACGGGTAGAATTGCAATGCCCATTGCCCTTCTGATTATCGGGGCACTGCTTATCGGGTTGGGGTTGGGAACGAAGCATCTGATGAAACGTGTACGTAAGTCTAGATAGCAAAGACGAGAAGGCTCTCCGCCGTCCGAGATCACTGCTTGATTCTTGAAATGGCGAAATCCCTACTGTCAACTCAGTTCACCATCCAAGAGCTGTAGTTTCCCCACTCATGACTGGTAAACCGAAAGATGGTTTATGTCCCCATAATCACTCGCGCCAAAGACAATACCTGCCCTGTGTCGGTTAGTGCGGCAGATATGGTGTAAGATGACAGAGATGATCGCGGGAGTTGTTCTAGGAAGTCTGTTCTTGTTGCTCGTTCTGGCTCTATACCAGCGCGTGTGGATCAAGTTTGTTTGGGCCCCTGATGGCCGGTCAATAGAGGTGCGCTACCTGCTCCTGCGCCTCCGCGGGCCAAGGAGACACCGAAAGAGGGAGAAGAAACAGAAGAGACGTAAGACGAGCGTTCTACGGTGGGTTAGATTACTGCCAGAACTACTCCATGCCCTTGGCAAGGGCCTCGGTTTCCTCAACAGACACAGCCAGCTTCGGCATCTTCGGCTTGAGGGGACCATTGGAACTGAGGACCCTGCCAGTACAGGCATCCTCTGGGGCTCCATTGAGGCATTCTGTGGACTGCTACGATTGTCGGTTCCAGGGTTCGAGCTTGCCATTGCACCTGATTTTGTTGAACAGCGTGTCTCGCTCACCCTCGACGCGAAGATTGTAGTGCGCATGGCGGTCATTTTGACTACAATCATTATTGTCCTTTGGCATATGCCGAAACGCAGGCTTTGGAGCCTGCTGCGGGACCAAAGGCGCAAAACAAAGAAGAGTACCTCGCCCTATGCGAGGTCAAAGGAGGCGAAGGTTGCATGATTGTCCAGGATGTGCTTAGGCAGCTCGCGGAGGACATGAAACAGTTTGCCAAGACGGAGACGATCTTTGGTGAACCGATTGAAATTCAAGGAAACACTGTCATCCCCGTGTGTAAGATGTCGATCGGCTACGGCGGAGGTGGTGGTGAAGCCGAAGGCACCGATGAGAAAAAGAGGGGTGGAAAGGGTGCTGGCGCAGGGGCCGGGGCCGGCGTAAAGATCGAGCCAGCCGCGCTGATTATCGCCAAAGAAGGTGAAGTCTCGGTAGTAGGGATTCGAGCCAAAGGATCCAAATTGGAAGCCCTACTGGAGATGATTCCAGAGGCGATTGAAAAACTGAAAGCGAAAAAGACAAAGACAAAGGAAGGAGAAGAGTAAAGCAATAGCTAAATAGTTGAATGGTTAGGTGGTTGAGTGGGAAAGGCAGAGGCCAGTTGAGTGGAGAAAGGCCAGCTGAATAGTTGAATAGTTAAGTAGTTTAGTGGGAAGAAGAGTTTGTAGAGTTCAGCGAGCAAACGGGGATAGGCAAACTCTTCTCTCATGTCTAGCCCAGTCAAAAAGGGGCAACCGCGTCTTGGGAGCCAGGAAAAGCCAAGTGTATTCTTATGGACAACTTTCGAACTGGTACCCCTTAGTAGACAACTTTGGAACTTCTGAGTGGCCGAAGCGTGAGATGTTAGAGGCGCTCTACACGCGATGAGCAAACGGTCTGCAGCAAGTGCGAAATAGGACACCGGAGCTGGAATTCAGGAAATGTAGAGTAGCCACGTAAAAAGCCCTCTGCGCGGTCGAGGTAATTCTACAGGCAAGCCAAGTAAGGTAAGGTTGAGCAGACCTATTATATATGGGAAGGGACATCACTATTGTTGGATGAACTGGGGCTACAACTGCGCCGGGAGCTTGGTCTACCACCATCCAAGACCTCTAGACCCGCTATTGCTCAGGTAGCACTAGAGCTACAAGCAAAGAATACCTCCCAGCTGGCAGAGCAGGTTGGCTAAAGGGTGAAGGAGAGGTGTATATAGGCGCGTGGCCTTTGTGTTAACTAACTGAGTATTTGCTTTTCCAGCTTAGCAATGCTAGGATCGTTCAGCTTAATTACCGGTACGTTTCGGTGGATATTTAGGTTAATAGTAAGAGCTGTACTATGTGACTAGTTGTTTTGGTTTGGCTCAAGGAGATGAGCACACTGAGCTTTATTGGAAAGAAGCCATATCTCCCAACATTGGCCAAGCTGGTTAATGATCGACTGATGCATTCAGCGTTTAGATGTCTTGGGTTTGTCCTGGTTTTGTCTCTCTATGTGTTAACTACCAATTCAGCGTCACCTCCTCAGACGTATACAGGTCATGACCAAGACTTCTTTCCGTTCTTCACGCTTGCTAGTGGCCTGACAACTTTTGACATGGAGCATGACGGGGCTTCTAACTTTGCTGTCTGGCTTCTTGATGACCAAGGCAACCATGTGGATCTACTAGCGAACGAGATCGGAGACTTCGATGGTCGCATCGCCTAATTATGTCTCATACACAAAACTTGACAATTGCTCTCAGCATTAGGAGAGGGAACTCGACAGCATCCAGAAACGCTATCAGATTTAGACTTCACGGGGCTGAGTACATCCGTTTCCGTATGATCCTCTTCTGGGCTGTTAGAAAGAAAGGGAGGCGAATATGAGTAGAATAGTAGTCCTGGGCTGTGGGGCAGTGGGAAGACACATGGCCATCGATCTGTGCAAGGCTCCCGGCTGTGAGGTCATCTCGGTGGACGTCAACCAGGAGGGCCTGGAGCACCTGGCCCGTGAACATCCCATCCAGATCCGGGTAGAGGACCTCTCCACGGTGGAAGGGGTCACGCGGGCCGTTGAAGACGCGGACATTGTCATCGGTTCGGTGCCCGGCTTCATAGGATACGCAATACTCGAAAGGGTCATTCGCGCAGGCAAGAACATCGTGGACATCTCGTACTTCCCAGAGGATCCGTTCGGCCTGGACGACCTGGCGAAGGTAAAGAGAGTCACCGCCGTGGTAGACTGCGGCGTGGTGCCAGGTATGGCCAACATCATTCTCGGCGATCATACACGGAAGATGAAGGTTACCCGCTACGAGTGCTACGTCGGCGGCATTCCAGAGTCGAGGAACGCGCCTTTAGAGTACAAGTCGCCCTTTCCTGTCCTCGAGGTTTTGGAGGAATACGCCGGCTCTGGCAGGATGGTTGAAGATGGTAAGGTGGTCGTCAAGCCGATGCTCTCCGAAACCATGACGATCGATCTTGATAAGGTCGGCACCCTGGCATGCCTCAACTCCGACGGGCTCAGAACCCTGATCCGTACCACGGGCATCCCCGACATGTTCGAGAAGACCCTACGCTATCCCGGACACGTAGACCTGATGCGCATCTTCAAGGATGCTGGATTCCTCAACCTGACCCCCATCCAGGTGAAGGGCGCTTCGGTGCGGCCGATAGATGTGACCGCGTCGCTGATCTCCCCGCTTTGGAAATACGAACCAGGCGAGGCCGATCTCACTGTCATGAGGCTGGTAATCTTCGGCGTGGAGGACGGGAAACCGGCGACCTACACCTACGACCTGTGCGACGAATACGATCCCGCGACAGGGGCCCTCTCCATGGCTAGGACGACCGGGTACACCTGTACAGCGGTCACCCGGTTGGTGCTTGACGGCGGTTATTCACAAAAAGGGATCAGTCCTCCCGAGTTCGTGGGTCGTGTCGACGGGTGCCGGGAAAGCGTCGAGAGATATCTGGAGGATCGAGGTGTCCATTGCAAGATGCAGCGGTCCTGATCCCCCCGCCCATGCAAGCAAAAAAGAAAATCATCGATCCGTTTTCTCTCACTGACTTTTGCCCGTGAGTTTGATGAACCTGATCCGGGAGATGTTTCTTTTAAGCGGGAGGTAAATGTTCAGGGAATCCAAGACTCCGGTTGTAATCTGCACCTCAGCGCACCCCCTAGTGGATAACTTTGGAACTTTTGAATGGCCTAGGGCAAGCGATCTCGAGGGGCTTGTTGTCGGGAGCAGTGCTTGGCAGTGGGCACCGTACGGTCCCTGGGAGTAGTGGATACCTTTTGAACTATTGAGTGGCCGACTAGCTGTGTTCTTGATAGTTAGGCCGTTGTTTTTGAGCTTTGTCTGTACATTCGGTACAATAAACAACAGAAGAAAAGATCTTCTTGTCTCACTGGAGACTATTCGCGCCATAGAAGACCGTGTGTTCTGTGCTACAGAGACCTTGTCTCTAAATGAGCTAATCGAGGAGAACCGCTTTCCTAGAGCACTGGGCCCCCAAGTGTGCCGGTGTGGCATCTGCCTGTAGCGAGGAGGGCCAGTGAATACTGGAGGAACACGGAGGGATCATCATGGATACTAGCTATCTTCGCACACCTCACCGAACGACAGATGAAACAGAGGCCCGCCTTTGGGCGGAGGATGAGCAGGTATACGAAATATTAACCAGATGCGAGACGTTTGAAGAGGGACGACAGCCCCTTGCAGCGTATCTGGAGGAGCGTGAATGGGAATATCGCGAGGGCGATCTCGACCTTTCTGGCATCGAGATTTCAAAGGCACTGGAGGCGATTGGCGTCTTCAAAGACCTTATCTCTCCAAGAAATGAGGACCTTGCAGGATTCAGTACACTGCGGCTCCTTTGGCGGCTTGCAAAATATGGCGCAGCGCAAGCGCACGTAGGCACGGGGTTCATCGACGAGTTTGCTCATCTATCTAGAGCAATTAACGGGTGGTCTGGCATCGGAGAGGGGTGGGCTGGACCGCGTCTACGCGAACTAGGATTGCAGACGAATGAGTACATCGAATTGGAAGGGCGAGCTGCCGGACGGGCGCGCTCTCGCTACCTCGATAGTATCGCTTCAGCAGTGCAAGAACAGATAGGACGCTTTGAATCGGGTTTGGAACCGGCAGCAGTAGCCCGTCAAATGGCAAATCGCGAGAAGATCCTGGCTTATTTCGGAGGATCAGCGCGCGATTGGAGGAACTCCAAATGGCAATTGGCACACATCCTGCGAGGAGAGGCTGGTGTGAAAGCATTGCGTGCACTGGTTCCGCTTTCCCCTGAGGAGAATGAGTCCGTTGAGTTGGCCGTCAAGCACGGAATCCCGTGGGCTGTCACACTATACTACCTATCTCTCTTCAACTTCGAGAGTGCGGATCGATTAAACGATAGTCAGGTCCGCTCCCAAGTGATTCCCCCTATCGACACAGTCCGACAGATGATTGAACACCGAACGGATCGCGAAGAGTGTTTCGACTTCATGGGGGAACAGGACACATCCCCGATTGATCTTGTAACGCGGCGCTACGCAACGATCGCTATTGTGAAACCCGTGGATACGTGTCCGCAGATCTGTGTCTACTGCCAGCGTAATTGGGAGATTAGGAATCCAGTCCTTTCGGATATGATCCCAAGCAAACCTGAAATAGACGCGGCTTTAGACTGGGTAGCTTCCCATCCATTCCTCATGGAAGTCTTGGTTACTGGTGGTGACCCTTTTATCCTCTCCGATGAGCAACTCGAGTACTTGCTGAAGCGGCTCGCTGCCATGTCACATCTGACGAGTATCCGCCTCGGCACTCGGATGCTGGTTACGATGCCTATGCGCATCACCGATCGGTTTGCCGCCCTTATTGGGCGGTACATCAAGCCGGGCCGTCGGAATGTTTCCGTGGTCACCCACGTACAAAGTTCGGCGGAGGTTACTCCTGAACTCGCCGCAGCAGTGCATCGTCTACGAAAGCACAGAATCTCCGTCTATAACCAACAGGTCTTCACGCTACACACCAGTCGTCGGTTCCAATCAGTGGCAACTCGGGTCGCCTTGATGCAAGTCGGCATTGACCCGTACTACACGTTCTACCCAAAGGGCAAGAAGGAGCACTCTGCATACCTAGTTCCAATTGCGAGGATTCTCCAAGAGAGAAAAGAAGAGGCACGTCTTCTTCCGGGATTGTTCCGCACTGATGAACCAGTCTTCAACGTTCCCAGGCTTGGCAAGCATCACCTGAGGGGATCACAGGACCGTGAGCTGATCGGGATAAAGCGTAGTGGGCGACGTGTCTACTTGTTCCATCCCTGGGAAAAGGGAATTGCACCTGTGAAGCCCTGGCCTTATGTTGATACAGCGATCACGCATTACCTGGCCCGTATGGAGCAACTTGGAGAGGACACAAACGCGGACGAGAGCATCTGGTACTACTACTAAGCGCAAACTAGCTAAAGCTACTTGCCATTCCGCTCTGCCTCTTCACTTTCGCTTCTATTTCAAACCTGCCCTGTGGCAACAGGAGGAACCTTCTGTTACCAAATGCATCGGCCTAGAAGGATTGGAAGTAGACTGGATTTGACAAACGTGCGGCGATCCCTATACTAGTTTATCGAAATGACTAAAGCTTACGGGATTCCGTAGGTAAAGAGGCCTGGCTACGGCTGGGCCTGTATTTTTTCCACATGCACTCGTACGTCGTTTAGAAAAACGACCTGGTTAGCGGAGCGGAT
>JAUWOJ010000079.1 GCA_030612175.1 Candidatus Bipolaricaulota bacterium
TCTTTCTTCGTTCCTAAACGGTCAAGATAGCCCTGCAAGATGAGTACTGCGGCGATACTATCACGTAGGCCCTTACGGCGCTTGCGTGAAAGATTCGTCTCCACAAGGACCCGCTCTGCCTCAACGCTCGTCATCCTCTCGTCAAACGTGCTTACTGGTATGTTGATCTTCCTTTGCAGCTTCCCTGCAAAAGACAATACTTCCTTCGCCATCCTGCCGATGGAACCGTTCATGTTGCGCGGTAGGCCAACAACAGCTCGCTCAACTTCATTCTCCTTGACAATGTCAAGCAGAAAAGCAAGATCCACATCCAAGTTGCGGCGAGAATAGACGGGGAGTGGACTTGCCAGGATTTTCTCATCATCACTTACGGCTATGCCAAGACGTCGGTGCCCGTAGTCTATTCCCAGAATCCGCATCGTTAGGACCCGATAATCTCTAGCGCTCGACGCACCAGCCCCTCTACAGGCAGGTCTTCGCCGCGCAATCTTGCAAGCGCGTGGCGTGCCTCACTTGCCGAGAAACCAAGTGTTCTTGAAGTAAGGGCGCGCAAGGCTATCTCCTCTTTGTCTGATAGAGGAAGCACAACAGGAGTGATGTCAAGTTTGTCTCCAATCTTGTCACCTAGCTCTACCAGGATCCGCTGTGCTGTCTTGCGACCAACTCCCTTAATTCTCATCAACTGCTCTATATCTCCGTCTTGTACTACTTGCACAAGCCTTTCAGGAGAGAAGGCCCCAAGCATCTGTAGCGCCAGCCGCGGTCCAACCTGGCTCACCGGAAGAAGTACGCGAAATAGCTCTCTTTCCTTAAAGGATGGAAAACCAAACAACAGAATCCGATCTTCACGCACCAGTAGGTGTACATAGACAAGTACTTCTTCTCCTTTGCGGTAAGAAGAAAGGGCGCGAACCGGGGAAAAAATGCGATAGGCTATCCCGGCGTTTTCTAGTACCAGGTGGTCGTTGCCCACCCGAGCCACTCGCCCACTAATTGCGTCAATCATGGATGCTCCTTCCACTTTGCCTTGGCCCCGCTCGTATCACGCAAAGCCCGCACAAACGCTGATAGTTGACTGGGGACAACACCAACCAAAACACGACCGAGCTCATTGTACTCAACTTGATCTACTGTTGCTGAGAAACGGTGGATCAAAGCCATCACCGCCGAGCCTAATTCAGGAGGAAAGGAGATCTCACCCTTTACTTCGCAATGTTTCTCCACTATCCGCGCTACACCTAAGACTTCCTTAGTAACGCCAGCATAAGCACGGATTAGTCCGCCCAGGCCAAGCTTCTTTCCCCCAAAATAACGTGCTACCACTACTAATACATTGTAGAGATTCGCTGCTTCCACTTGCTGTAAGATTGGCCCTCCAGCTGAACCTGCTGGCTCGCCAGCATCATTTGTTCGCACAATTGATTCGGTTTCGCCTAACAAACGATAGGCATAACAACGGTGCGAGGCATCGTGGTACCGCCGATCGATCTGCGCGAGAATCTTCCCCACATCCTGTTCAACCTCAACATGATAAACGAGAGCGATGAACCGCGATCGTTTACGCTTAATCTGGGTAGATGCGGGCTCTCCAACTGAGTAATAAGAATCGATCATTTATTCCCTTTCAGTTTGATCTCGCGCTCATTTCTAAGAGAGCTTACTAGATCGAATGCCGCCCTTACCGACGTGTCTTCTCCCTCAATTAGTAGAGAGATGCTCCCTTTGCCTTTGCCAATACCGCCCGCGGCAACCTGCATGACCTTAACAGGGAAAAGCATTTCCAGCGCATTAATCTCGGTTATTACCCGCCCAGGAAGCAGCTGCATCCCACATGGAATTCCCATACACAACTCGACCCGTCCGCTCCCAAGCTGTCTAGCAATACTGCTGATAGAGGAGCAAACCATCTTCTGCAGGCTGATCGGGATAATGATATCCACCCCGCGCGCCAGGGCAAGAGAGAGATACCGTCCAACTGTTCCTCCATTCGAAGCGCCCATTAGCACGCCTACCATCCCCCGCCGATCGAGCGCGTTCCCTCCTTTAATGACAACATCTCCATTCCCAAGCGAATTACATAGGTCTTTGGAATCAATGTCAATCCGTTTCCCTTTTCTTACGACAATCTCGCCAAGCTCACCCAAGCGATTGTTGACATTCCATTGATCATCGATAAAGCCAGCCGCGAATGCGCCCCGATCGATCGGCTCTCCCAGAATCTCTTCCGCAACCAAGGCATTAGTTGTCCCCAATGTCACAACTACTGTTCCATCAGCCAACGCCTTTCCTACTGTCGTACAAGCCGCTACACCTTTTGCAATCAAGCGTTTGGCCGCACTTGAATTCAAGACAACGCCTGCTTTCATATTTCTCCTACTTGCTATTAATACCCAGGATATGCTATAAGGTTCCGTACTGCAATTCACAACTCTATCCCTAAGGTGATAAGAAGCATGCGCTACAACGAAGAAGATTACAAAAAAGCAGTTAGCGATTTCTCGTGGAAGATTCCGAAAGACTATAACATCGTTGATGTTGTAGAGGCTCACGCGAAGAGAAACCCAGACAAGATCGCGGTATTCTGGGAGGACGAAGCAGGTAATAAGCGCCAAGTGAGCTTTGCCGAGCTAGTAAGAGACGCGCATCGATTCGGCACTGCGCTGATGAAGTTGGGAGTAAAGAAAGGAGACCCAGTTCTGCATCTATTTCCACGCGTCTTCGAGACATACGTTGTACAGCTGGGAACATTTATTGCGGGCGCGATCGCTGTGCCATGTTCCGAGATGTTAAGGGCGACGGAGATCGCCTACCGCGCCAAGGTAAGTGGGGCAACCGTGATCGTTGCCGATTCCTCTACAGTTGAAGCGGTTGAGACGGCCGGCGCCAACTCTCCCCTTACAACGTTTATCGTTGTCGGGGAAGAGCGCGACGGGTGGAGCAGTCTCTCTCGCCTAGTGGAAGAGACCTCATCCCTGGGAAAGAAGGCAAGCCTCACGGCTGATGATCCAATGACAATAAGCTTCACTTCGGGTACAACCGGAAATGCGAAGCCAGTTGTACAGAAACACCGCTGGATGTATTGCCACAATCAAGTCACGGCTCACTACTGGTGGGGAGCAACTGAGCACGACGTAATTTGGGCGACAACTGCTCCTGGCTGGGCAAAATGGTACTGGAGCCCCATCGGTGTCGGGTTAACTACCGGAGCGACGCAACTGCTGTACAATGGACGGTTTGATGCCGAACGCTATCTACAGTTAATCGAACGATATAAGATAACAAGGATGTGCGCCACTCCTACTGAGTACCGTTTATTTGCCCAACTTCCCAATATGGCGGATTACAATGTCGTTTTGCAGGGTGCTCTATCGGCCGGCGAGCCTCTTAATGTAGACCCGATAGAGGCGTTCAAGCAAGCCTTTGGAGTGACAATTCGCGACGGTTATGGCCAGACCGAAAGTATCTGCCTCGTGTGCAATTACCCTGGACTTAAAGTGAAGCCAGGGGCAATGGGAAAGCCCACTCCCGGCCCGGGAGTAGTATTGATCGATGCCAATGGAGTCCCTGTAAGACAAGGACAGATTGGGGAGATCGCGCTTCGCCCAGAAAACCCAGCGATTTTCGATGGCTATTGGAATGCGCCGGATCTAGATAAGGAAGCGTTTGCTGGTGGATGGTACCGTACTGGGGATCTTGCGCGAGAAGATGAAGATGGATACCTGTTCTTTGAAGGAAGGGCTGACGATGTTATCTTAACTTCCGGCTATAGAATAGGCCCATTTGAGGTAGAGGATGCCTTGGTCAGCCACCCCGCCGTAGTTGAAGCCGCGGCGGTTGCGGCACCGCACCGCGAACGTGGAGAGATCGTCAAAGCATTCGTTATTCTTGCCCGCGGATACACCCCCTCGGAAGAACTAATAACAGAACTACAAAACCACGTAAAGAATGTTACCGCGCCATATAAGTACCCGCGACAGATTGAGTTCGCAACCGAACTCCCAAAAACAACAAGCGGGAAGATCAAGCGAGCAGTGCTAAAACGTCGCGAATGGGAGGGATGGGACCGACGATGAACAAAAAGACACTGGCTTTAAGTTACGTAGTCTCAATGTTGCTCATCGCACTAGTCGCAATGAGTGCGTCTTGCGGAGGAATAAGCTTTGGAGTCCCGTTTTATACGGTCGATCTTACAGAAACGCTAGTGAGAATTCCTGTGATAGTAGACGATTCACTGGACGCACTTGACCTATGGCTCCAGGATCTTGGAATGCCCACAACAGAGATAGCTACTTTGCTCAGTGACATCAACAACAGTATCGCTGACTTTATGTCAAATATAGAAGAGATCTCCATAACTTCGTTCCCAATCCCGCTTGTGGGTGGATCGATTGAGTTTGGCCTCCCACTTGTTGTAATCGATGGGATACGTTTATCGGGCGGGATACTAAATCAAGCGATTCTGTTCGACGTAACCGACCTCCTTAACCTTGATGTGCCCCATTCGATTGATGGACAGATCGAGATAAACGGATCCACAACGGAATACACTATTGCTCCTTTATTTTCTACATTCATGCTGTCCCCCGAGGTGATAAAACGGCTTGACCTAGTGATCGCGGGAATAAGCTTCGGGGCGGGACTCGACCTTATTCAAGGAGAGATTGGACTAGCCACACCCATTATAGAGTCTGTGTCGCCTGGTTTTCAGTCCGTCTTGGATGAACTTCATCTT
>JAUWOJ010000011.1 GCA_030612175.1 Candidatus Bipolaricaulota bacterium
CGATGAGCTACTCCGCTGCTTTATGGAGTAGAGACGTCGCGCTAGGCAATCTATGCAGTAATCCTTAACTATGGTCTGTTCTTGCGCCATCTTAAAGAAGCTTTCCTTTTCAAAGAAGCAAAGTTCTGTTTCGGTGATTGCACGGGCACGGCTTATGTGCAGCTTATCGGATCTCTGTAGTAAGATTCCCAAACCAATGAGCTCACCCGGTCCAAGGATCTCTGATGTGGAAAGGTAGCGATCCTTCTTCTGTGTCGTACAGTGGTCACTGACAAACCCCCTTGTAATAAGGTAGACTCCAGCAGCGTAAGTCCCAACCTGGTAGATGAGTTCGCCCTCTGGGTAACGGACGTGCAGAGCAGCATAGCTGTCAATGAGCTGCTTCCAATCAATTTCCTGTTTTTCATTCTTCTGAAGTATTTTTCTCATCGCTCTAATAAAACAGACTACACTTATCCTCCGTTCGAACCAATGTGAGACGACAGGGAACTACGTGGCATCTGTGAGGGCTGAGTATACCTATTAACCTAGTATGAGTATGGCATATGACGTGCCTAAAGCAGCTGTCGGACCATCGTAAGAGGCCTCGATTAGGCTTTTCACTGTGGACAAAGACTAACCATCTTGCTTGGTTTGGGATGTGAATGATTTCATTTCTTGTGGTCATGGGGCTGCAAAAATGAACTTGTACCACTGTCGTTTAGCCTAGTCTTGGTATGAAAAGGAACCTATGCTTTCTCGTTGGAGGTGAACGCCTTATGACAGCTAAGAGAATAACTGAGGTTCTGCAGAAAAAAGCAGTAGGAATAACGATTAATCCCTATCAGATGATGTTGCAACAGCTGGATTTGGCGCGTGTGCATACAAGCATTCCGGATGGTATCTGGAAGATTCTTCGTTCTCCCGAACGATCTCTGGAAGTGAGCATTCCAATCATACGTGATGATGGTGAGATAGAGGTCTTTACTGGATATCGGGTTCAGTACAGTAGTGCGCGTGGGCCTTGTAAAGGAGGGATTCGTTATCACCCTGGCGTAACTCTTGATGAGGTAAAAGCACTAGCCGGTTGGATGACATGGAAATGCGCTGTGGCTAATGTGCCATATGGTGGGGCAAAAGGTGGAGTTGTATGTGATCCGACGCGGCTTTCTGAGCGGGAAGTAGAGCGGTTGACGCGTTGTTATACGGCACGTATCCTTCCGATCATTGGACCAAAGCAGGATATTCCTGCCCCCGATGTGAATACAAACGCATCAATCATGAACTGGATTGTAGATACAGCCAGTCAACTACGTGGTGAAGCAGTTCCTGGTATCGTGACGGGGAAATCCATTGAACTTGGCGGTGCCTTGGGGCGAGTGGAGGCGACCGGCCGCGGAGTGATGTTTATCACAATTGGAGTTCTGCAGCGGCTTGGCATTGACCTTTCTCACGCAACTATTGCAGTGCAGGGTTTTGGTAATGCTGGATCGGTTGCAGCTCGGCTGCTCAGCAAACAGGGTGGTAAGGTTGTCGGACTAAGTGACATCTCGGGTGGATACTACTGCAGTGAGGGCTTTGATGTTGACGATGTTGTCCGCTATGTAAAGGGTTCTCCGGGCCACCTGCTTGCCGGTTATAATGCTTCTGGCATAGAGGAGATTACAAACGAAGAACTGTTCACTCTTGATGTGGATGTATTGATTCCTGCTGCATTGGAGGCACAAATCACCTCACAGAATGCAGCGCGTGTCAGAGCGAATGTGATTATAGAAGCGGCAAACGGCCCCACGACTCCCGAAGCAGACGTTATCCTTGCAGAGAATGAAATTGTCGTTGTGCCAGATATCCTTGCCAATGCTGGCGGTGTCGTCTGCTCGTACTTTGAATGGGTGCAGAATATCCAGTGTCTTCCTTGGGAGGAAGAGGAGACCAACCAGCGCCTGGGGAAAGTCATGCAGCGTGCTCTAAGGGAGGTATTAGATCTGTCCAAGGAAAGGAATATCTCCTTACGGTTGGCAGCCTTTGTGTTGGGAGTGGAACGTGTTGCGCAAGCGGCCATACTGCGTGGTGTGTTCCTTTAGGCTAATGTGAAGAGGAGATGAAATGAGCCTTGGTACCCCAAGTGGTCTGCTTGCAGCGGAGCTTGAATCAGAGGTACTGTTAAACTGCGCAGTGTCTTTCTGTGCCGATCGCTTACATGTAGATGTGGAGCGGGCTGTGATTGCACTGCGTAACAGTGAAGCGTCTACTCATAGTACACTCCGGTATAGGATCGCAAAGGATATAGCGGGGTATCTTGGAAGACTGGAATGCGGTGTTTGCGGTGTCTATCTCTATGGAAGCGCAATGAATGGAGATGCACAAATCGCTTCAGATATTGATCTCATAGTAGTTGTTCATCGCAAACTAGATCAAGCATATGCGCTATTGCAGAAGCTGGATCTAGCATTGGTGACGTCTTATCAAGCATTGCTTGGGCCGATTCGTGGTCCAGCAAGGCTCCTCGATGTTCAATTTGTGGATGTTGAGGAGCAACAGAAACACCGTGGCTGTGGGGCTATTCTCCATTCGGTGGAGGCAAGACCCGTTCGTCTATGGTGTTAATTCCTATAGTCTGGAGGCTCCTGTGGGCCAGGAGCCTCCGATCCTTTATCGTGCATGGATGAAGAACTGTTTCATCTCCTGTGGACGGTAGAGATCAAATTGCACTAGGCTCAATACATCCAGATGCGTCTGGCTTCCTGGATTGATGCAGTGCGTCTTTCCTAAATCATCCTTGTAGTCACCGATGACAACAGACTCGTGGCAGTGCCCTGAAAGGACAAGGTAAGGTTGTGTACGCTCGATAAACCGACGGATCTCTACGCTTCCCACATGATCAGGGAGATGAAGGTAATCGTAGCGCCCGCGAGGAGCAGTCCAGTCAAGCAGTGTGTTGTAAGGAGAGGCATGAAAGAGATGGATTGTCCGCGCGGGATTGTAGGAGGTCTTGCTCTTTGCATGGGGATCATGTTTCAGCAGATAGGCTCCGAAATCTTCGAGATCATCCGCGATTGTTGACGAGTGGGCTCGTGTATCTGTAGCAATCCCCATATCGTAGATGTCCGTGGTGGAATCCATTCCTGGTGGGCGTAGCTTGACGCGGTTCTCATACTTCACCCAGTCCATTAACAGGGATCCCCCAGGAGGAACGTAGGGATATCCCGCCACCCACAGCCGAGGTATCTCGCCGGGGAAGAACGATTGCTTTTGATGGGAATCGCGTAGTGGAACTAGTTGTTCGTCTACTAGGTGAAAATTCGTTACGTCTTTATCGAATGCCGTCAACAAGAGTTCATTCACTCGGCGGTCATCGTTTCCCATAATTACATAGATGTCAGTATGGCGATGTTCGAGGAGAAAGCTACCGAGAAGAGGGATGAATTGATCGGTGAAGAACTTCTCTTGTACAACCGCTCCACGTTCGCGGCCAGTGATGTCCTTGGCGCTATCTTGTTCAACTTGAAGAGTGCTAGGGGCGAGGTCACCGGTGATAAAGATGGACGTAAGCTTCCATAAATTAGCGACGCGCAACAGAAGCTCGTAGAGGGAGATATTTCCGTGAAGGTCAGTTACAGCAACTGCTTGCATCATTGCTCTCCCAGAATATCTTCTTGTTTACAGATGTCAAGCTGGTGAGAGGTGCGCGAACCCAAAGTATTTGAGTTTCGCTGATGCTAATTAGTAATGGTCGCGCTAAGGACTATCTCAAAGACTATATCCCTGCTTCGGACAACTTATGTTCGATTGCAAGCGCCAAGGAGCTTACCGCGCCCGCAAAGATTGAAGCACTGCTTTCATTTGTGGAATGAGAGAGCAGGAGAGAGTTTGTGTCCTTTGTTACTGCTTCGAGTTCGCTGTAGTCCCAGCCTAGGCCGAGCACAGAACCAAGTTCAACAATGGTCTTCCAATTTTCCTTGTGAATTGGATTGTCAAGATCAGATAATAACACCTTGGTCCTATTGTTACTATCGGTCAGATGTCCCTGACATTCAATCGGAAGAGACATTGGCAAGACAACATTAGCGTAATTCGTTGTTTCGTTCTGCATGTGGGTCATTGCCACAACAAGGTTAGCCTGTTCCAATTTACTGGCATAGATGGGGTCTTTGCCGGGGTTGGCGCCAAACACAAAACATGTGGAAAGCTGGTCAGATGAAGACTCGTTTGCTGCCCGGAAGCCAAGTTGCATAAGACCATCTAAATTTGCTAGCCCACGAAGTAGCGCGATTTTGCAGGATGATTTGTCCCTGACAAGACTAAGGATTGCGCGTGCAGTCTCTTGGCCGATCATTCGCTCTTCAATCACCAGCAAGGGGTATTTGGCGAGGGCAAAATGTTCGCGAAGTAGCGCAAGCTCATCGTGTGTCTTGTTCTCTGTTGGCTCAGCAAGCTGCTTAATGACTGATTTGGGCTCTCTATGATCTATTACGATGTCAGCATCGCCCAGCCTCCCCTGAAGGCTGACTACAGTTGCCCCGGCCCGCTGAGCTGCGCGGACCTTCAGGTCGAGGACAAACCCTTCGTATCGAGATCTAGGACCAAGAACGAAGATCAGATCAGCTGTAGCAATAGCATCAGTAGAAGCGATAGAACGTGCCGGTAGCTTGACTCCATTGTCACTGAGCTGTTCAACTGTGAGAAGATCGGTGCCTAACGCCTCGTGCGCTAACCGAGCGATAAGGTAGGCTTCTTCGTTCGTCAAATGTCCTGCGCCGACCACGGCTGTCGCTGGGTCCCTACCAGTGAACGATTCCTTGATACGATTGAGCGCTTCACTCCATGATACCTTGACCAAGCCTTCATCTGTCCGCATGAGAGGGTGAGTTATTCGCGGTTCTGAGACCAGTTTATGCCAACCGTAGCGGCCCTTGGCACAAAGGATGATCCCCTTCTCTGCGACGGGGAGCGTTCTCATGTAGTTGCCGTTCAGGCTTCCCACTTCGATCTCACACCCAAGGCCGCATAGGCAACACGTTGATCTTGTCTCCATCAATTTAGTTGGTAGCTGTTTCTCAAGCGCTGTTCTGTCTTCCAATGTTCCAGTGGGACACACATCAACGCATGCACCGCAGGAAATACAACTGGATTCCTGCCAGGGATGATCAAACGGAGCTTGTATCTCGGCGGTAATCCCCCGCCCAACGAAGTCGATGGCGTGAATACCGCAAATATCACCGCAGACACTTACACACCGCCCGCAGGCAATGCATTTACCGGGGTCACGGATGATGAATGGATGCCGGTTATCTGGAAGTTTGCGCGATAGCTCGCCCTCGTAGGTGTCTTGTGACGCATGAGCCATAGTTGCATAGTCCCGCAACAGGCAGTGGTCAACAGCCAGACATCCACAGCCTAAGCATCGCTTCCCTTCTTCCTCGACCTGTTCATCGGTGAAGTCTGTTTCGTACTCGCTGAAATCGTGAATGCGTTCTGCTGGGGGGCGTACGTATGTGGGTATCCGTGGAACTGGAAGCACGTCGCCAAGATCCGCTTTCGTTACTTCGATCTTTTCGTTGGTATAGATAAGCGATCGAGTGGTGTCTTCTTTGAGCAGGTAACGCTCAATTGCGTCAGCTGCTTGGTGTGCAGCAGCTACTGCTTCGACAGCAAATCCGGGACCTGTAACTACATCGCCACCGGCAAATATCTTCTCGCGAGAGGTTTGTCCGGTTTCCTCGTTGACAATGATCCGACCGTGTCGATCGGTGTCTAGCGGCAACTGGACAAGACAGGCTGTATCTACTAGTTGCCCTACGGCAAGAATCACTGCTTTAACAGGCACGATAAACTCGGAGTCGTCAATCTGAATCGGCCGGGCACGTCCCTGAGCGTCGGGGGCGCCGAGCTTCATCTTGGCGCACTTCACTCCGGAGAGGAAACTACCATTACCGATGAACTCAACTGGCTGAGTGAGAAACTGAAACACGGCTCCTTCTTCTTCAACTTCAACAATCTCCCTTGGAAGAGCTGGCATTTGCTCGCGGCTTCTCCGATAGAGAACTGTTACTTGCGTCCCAAGACGAAGCGCCGACCGCGCCGCATCCATAGCGGTGTTTCCGCCCCCAATTACAGCAATGTGATCGGGCAAAGGCGTTCTTCTTCCCTCATTTACCATTCGTAGGAAGTCAATCCCCTGGAAGATAGCCGGGTGATCCTTGCCTGGGATAGCGAGACTGCGTGCTCCCCATGCCCCAAGGCCGAGAAATACGGCATCGAAGTCTCGCTCCAGGCCAGCCAGTGAAACTTCTTTCCCCAGGCGCACGTCATTGCGAAGCTCGATTCCCATCCTCTGCAGGACTGTAATCTCGCGGTCGAGCACTTCTTGGGGGAGGCGAAAGTCAGGTATGCCGTAACGGAGCATCCCTCCCATCTTGGGCATGGCATCAAATACTACGGTAGCGTGTCCATTCCGCCTAAGGAAGTAGGCAGCAGACAGCCCTGCCGGCCCTCCACCCACGATGGCAATACGGTACCTTGTATCCTTGCCAACCTTGGGGACGTAGTCAAATTCCTTGTCCCCTAAGAAACGCTTAATATGGCGGATCTGCAAAGGATCATCGGCTATTTGACGACGGCAAGCATCCTCGCACGGAGCAGGACAAATTCTGCCAAAGG
This sequence comes from Candidatus Bipolaricaulota bacterium, assembly GCA_030612175.1. Lineage (GTDB taxonomy): Bacteria > Bipolaricaulota > Bipolaricaulia > UBA7950 > UBA9294 > JAUVYF01. Next base: position 6,640 of record JAUWOJ010000011.1, read on the forward strand.
ATGCAGGAAAAGGAAGTTTTTCGTAAAGTAATTGAAGGGCTTCAAGAAACAGCCCATTTCCTGCCAGGCTTACATAGCCTTGGCAGTCAGTGTGTGCTGGGCAGGCAAGCTGGCATGGGGCAATACAATCTCCCCAATGGTTACTTAAGAGCAGTTCTAGTGCCGTTCGTCTGACTTCCTTCGCTGCCTTGCTATTGGTATGGATAACCATGCCGTCCTTGATCGTGGTGGAGCAAGACTTGACAACTCCCATTTCTTCCACTTCAACAACACAAATCCCACAGGATTCAGATGGCTCAAGCCGCTCTTCAGCACATAAAGCAGGGATATCAATCCGGATACGACGGGCTAACTCAAGAATTGTCTCATCCTTGAGCCCACACACATTCCTTTCATCTATCGTAACTGAGGGCATATGATTCCCTTGTCATTGAATGGCGATTGCTCCAAATGGGCACACTTCATGGCACTGGCCGCACTTAATACAAATAGATTGATCAATTTGTTGGTGATCTCCTTTTCCTTGAGAAATAGCCTGTACTGGACATTGCTTTGTACATAGCCCGCAATTCTTGCATGCAGATGGATCGATCTCATAGTGGATTAACGCCCGGCACACATGTGCCGGGCACGATTTGTCGATGATGTGAGCGTCATACTCATTGCGAAAGTACTTCACGGTGGTCAGTACGGGGTTCGGAGCGGTCTGGCCAAGTCCGCACAACGAGTAGACCCTAACTTTGTCAGCCAACTCTATGAGGTTGTCAACATCCTCGGGTACTCCTTCTCCGTCGCAGATACGAGTGAGGGCTTCCAGCATTCGTTTTGTTCCTATACGGCAAAAGGTGCACTTCCCACAAGATTCTTTCTGCGCGAAGTCGAGAAAAAATCGAGTAACATCTACCATGCACGTGTCTTCATCAAGCACAATTAGGCCGCCAGACCCCATGATTGCACCAGTTTGGGTAATTGATTTGTAGTCTACTGGGACATCGGCAAGTCTTGCTGGTATGCAGCCACCTGATGGTCCACCAATTTGCACGGCCTTGAATTCTTTGTTCTCTCGGAGTCCTCCTCCGATGTCAAACACAATCTTGTTGATGGACATTCCCATTGGAACTTCGATCAAACCGCTGTGGTTGATCTTGCCCGCAAGAGCAAAGACCTTTGTCCCTCTACTGTCTTCAGTCCCATAGTGTGCGAATTCCTTTGCTCCGTGGCGAATAATCCAGGGGATGTTGGCTAGGGTTTCCACGTTGTTTATATTGGTTGGCTTTCCCCACAATCCAGAAACAGCCGGGTAAGGGGGGCGCCGTCGAGGTGTTCCTCTCTTTCCCTCGATGGAGGCGATCAGTGCGGTTTCTTCTCCACACACAAAAGCCCCTGCACCTGTTTTTATCTTGATGTCAAATGAAAAATCGCTTCCGAGAATGTTCTCTCCCAAGAAGCCAGCCCGGCCAGCTGCAGCAATTGCCTTCTTCAATCTCTCGATCGCCATGGGATATTCAGCACGCACGTAGATATATCCGTGTGGAGCGCCAATTGCATAGGCAGCAATGATCATTCCCTCAATCACGCGATGCGGATCACCTTCAAGAACACTGCGATCCATGAATGCGCCAGGGTCTCCTTCGTCGGCATTACAGATAAGGAACTTCTCTGGTCCAGGCTCGCGAGCAGCAAAATCCCACTTGACACCGGTAGGGAATCCCGCTCCACCGCGGCCGCGCAGGCCCGATGATTTAATCTCTTCGATTACCTCGGCTGGCGTTAGCTCTGAGAGGACTCTTTGAAGTGCCTTATAGCCATCGTGACCTTGATACTCCTCTAGCACTTCGGGGTCAATCAATCCACAGTTTTCCAGAACGATGCGAACTTGGTGTTCGAAGAAACCATCAGCCGGAATAAGTAACTCATTCACCGGTCGACCGTTAAGTACGTGTTCGGTCACGATACGCCCTATATCTTCTGGGCGCACGTGTCCATAGGTAAAGCGGTTTTCATCTGCTGTTACGACATCTACCAACGGTTCGTTGTAACACATTCCGATGCATCCAACCCGCTTCATAGTCACTGGTAGGTTGTGTCTTGCCAATGATGACTCAAATGTGGAGTAGACTAACTCTGCCCCTGCAGCGACTCCGCATGTTGCAAGGCCTACCCACACTTCGGTCACATGGCTCATTCTTCCTCCCTATTGCGGTAGGCACCGATAATTGTGTCAACTCTTCCTCTGGTCAACCGACCGTATGTTCTATCACCGATCATCATTGCCGGAGCCAGACTGCAACAGCCAAGACAACGGACACTTTCCAGGGTAAACAGACCATCGCCTGTTGTCTCATCCACTTTGACCCCTAGCTGCTCCTCAAGATGTTCACAAATGGAATTTGCTCCGAGCACGTGACAAGCTGTTCCCTGACAAATGCGTATCAAGTATCTCCCAGGGCGAGTAAGACGAAACTGCGAATAAAAGGTAGCAACGCTGTATACCGTACTCTTGGGAGTGTGAGCATACGTAGCTACACGTGTCAAATTCGTTTCCGAGATGTACCCATAGTGGGCTTGAATCTCCTGCAACAGAGGGATAACACTTGCAGGAACGGGAGCAAAGAGATGCAGCAATTCGTCTACTTCATTGGACATGCCAGTTATTGAAGAATTAGAGTGCGGCATAAAAACCCTTTCAGATACTAATTCTAGAGTATCTCATCTTCTTGTAGGACATCTCTTAGGCTTTCCTTGTTCTCTTGCCTGTCACAAGTATGCAATTATCCATATTGGTATCTTGAACGCAACCCTGAAATTATAGAGCTGCAAATGTATAATGAGTAGAGAGGAAATGATGCGATACTATGTAGAAAGTGATGGGAAAGTGTTTCTTACTAAGCGAAATGGAGTTCTTGATCTACCTCAAGAAGGGGAGATCCCGTTCAAAGTGGAACAGATAGGTTCACTTGCCACAAGTTCACCTGTTCTTTTCTGTGTGCCCGAGCTAGACAGACATCCCCACAAGTGGTTGGGTAAGGATGAAATCGCCCTGCATTCCAATGCTACCTCGTTGGTGCGCGAGGCAGTGCATGCGGGGATGCCACGAGTAGTGGTAGAAGGCATCAATAGCAAGGAAGGGAAGATACTGCTAGTGAGAGGTAGCAGGGGGTTGACTAAAGGGGTTTGGTCGCTTCCGGGTGGATTCCTTCGGTTTGGAGAGACCCCGGAACAGGGCCTTGTCCGCGAATTCGGAGAAGAACTCGGAGTAGTAGCACAAATTGAACAGCTCTTTTGTGTAAGGGCCAAGCTAGGGGTCAAAAGCCGGCTCCACTGGATCATGCTCTTCTATCAGATCTCTATCTCTGGGAAACTAAGTCCTGATCCAGATGAGATTGCTGAAGCACGGTATTTCCCACTTACAGGGGCTAAAGAACTCTTGTCTGATAAGTCGATGCAAGATGTAGTTGCGTCGCTGTCGCATCTGGACTAACGCAGTCCATCATGAGACGTTCGTTGCTGTCTCAAGCGTGCAATCTGAGATAACCCTTACTAACAGTCTTATCAACGAAGATCCCGGGGCCCATGATAAAACCAAGAATAGGGCTTGAATGCTGGCTTTCTCTGCACGCCACCTAGTCAATCAGACAGGAAGGTTAAGTAGCAAAGAGCATCATAAGAAGTCCATACTCATAAGAAGTGTAACATCTGTAATCCAGTCCGGGTCCTGCGCCAGTCCTACTTCTAATGTGATGCTCATCCCCGGCACAGACGGTGTAATTATGAGATCCAGGGACAGGTCATGAGTAGTGATGGGATCACCGCCTCTTACCTCTCTAGAGAGGGAATAGGAAGCAGATAGGGTAATCATGTCTGTGAAATCGTAGTCATATCCTAGGCCAAGTTTTAATTGGTAGGCATTCAGAATGTCGTAGGAACTAGAGGCGCTTCCTTGCACAAGAAGCTGTGACTTTGGAGTGGAAGCAAAAGCATAGTTGAACGCTGCCGTTCCCAAGATATCGTTTGACACTAGGTAAGGGTCGATAATCTCGTAGCCTAGCCCCAGCCTGATACTTCCTCCGCAATAACGTGTTCGGCGCCCCTTCTCAATGATTTTCGCCATCTCATAAAGATCAAATGGACCAAGACCACCTATCCTAATAATCCTGGTTCCCTCTATGATTTCTTGTAATACATCTAGAAGATCAGCAAGGCTTTCATAAGTGTTGATGTTATCGATTTCGTAGGCAATGGACTGCAGATCGATCTCATGTAGAGAGCCAGATATGCATTCCGCTTCTATCAAGTAAGATTCGATCTGCATTGCTCTGACCATCGGAGTGACGTCTGTGAATCGCCCATAACCAATCCCAAGACTTACGAACAATCCAATAGCTTTGTATTGGGGGTCGGAAGAGCTTTCAATTTCGGTGCCGGCAAAGCCAAAATATGGTGCTTCAGGGGAAAAATAGTACTGTAGGCTTCCGGCTGCCATGGCTGAGAAGGAGTAGAGATTCAGCTCTGAAATCGTCATGCTGTTATTCAGAGACAGTTCATATCCAAAGTTTGGTGAGTTAAATAACCGGTTGTAGTCGAGCTTCAGCTGCCCGCGGTTGATATCCTGTTCAACTGAACCATCAAGGTAACGATACAAGAAGCTCATTCCAACATCGGATATTGTACTCTCGGGAGAGCGATAGTCACAAAGAGACATCCCCCAGGCAGAGCAACTGAACGTCACCACAATAAGAAAACAAATAAATCTGTCTATTCCCCTCTTCATGTACATCACCCAAATCACTCTAGAACAATAGGAGCAGCGATGACAATCCTACCCTTCTTTCCTGTGAGTGATGAATGTCTACTTATTGTGACTTTCTCTTTATGAGGGTAGGATCTGTCACATGATCGGAACCTGGATAAATGTGGGGACTATTCTTATTGGAAGTATTGTTGGCTTGTTTGCCAAGAAGAGAGTCTCTCCAGAAATAACTCAGCTTGTTACCATGGTGATTGGACTTGTGACTTTGGTTCTAGGAGTACAACTAGCGATCGGGACACACAACATTCTTATCCTTCTGCTCTCCCTTCTCTTTGGCGGAGCGATTGGGACAAGAATTCGGATTGAACAGAGACTTACGCATCTGGGGAAAAGTCTGGCAAGTCGGTTCCCTCGCTGGGGCGACAGTGGAATTTCCCAGGGATTGGTGAGTGCAAGTCTGCTGTTTTGTGTTGGACCCATGGCAATCCTAGGGGCATTGCGTGACGGCTTATATGGTGATTGGCATATCCTTGGCCTAAAGGCGGTAATGGATGGGATCTCTTCGATGATACTTGCTTCTGGGCTTGGCCCCGGGGTGCTTTTCTCTAGCGTGATTGTCCTTGTCTATCAAGGCGCAATCAGCTTGATTGCCCGCGCCGCAAGTGGAGCTTCCATGAGCTTCTCGTTCTCTGAATCACTATTCCTGGCGGAGGTTAACGCAGCAGGAGGGGTGGTCCTTATCGCACTTTCGCTCAAGCTACTCGATCTGCGTGATGTCATGGCGGGAAATCTACTTCCCGCTTTGGCAATAGCGCCATTACTTGTGTTCCTTTTTCGTTAGGTGAAGGGGTAACTGATATGCGATTGTGGAATCGCTTACCGATTCAACTTACTGCGCCTGTTGACCGCTACGATCGCCGCTTGTGGGTTCTGTTTGCTGCTCGTCTAATCGTATCCGCTGGCTTCGGCGTGGCAATGCCATTTGTCAGTCTCTATCTTTACCGAGAGCTGGGGATATCAATGAAAGGTGTAGGGACGATTATGCTTGCATCGGCTCTAGTTAGTTCAGCGGGAAGGATCGCCGGGGGAGAACTTGCGGATCGATTCGGTCGTAAGCGCCTCATTTCGTGCTCAATGGCGGTGCGCACAGGAGTCTTCCTTCTTATGGCGTATGCAATTTACGTCCGCGCATCTTATCTTGCCATTGCTCTCATTTTCCTGTTGATTCGCTTTGTTGGAGCGCTGGCTCAGCCTGGAATAAGCGCAATGGTTGCTGATATCGTTAGCCCTGAGCGGCGAGTGGAGGCGTTTGGAGTACTGCGAATTGGCAGTAACGCTGGTTGGGCTCTTGGCCCATCTATCGGAGGTTTCTTGATCACCATATCCTATTGGTCTCTTTTTCTGGTTACCGCCGCAGCAAGCTTCATTGGCCTAATAATCATTCTCTTATTTGTCACAGAGTCAAGCCACATGCGCGAGCAGGAGCGCTTCGCATTGAGGAGAATGCTTGATGTAGGACGCGACAGGACGTTTCTGGTTTTCTGTTCAGTCAGCTTCATTCTTTTCTTGGTAATGGGACAGTTTGCAGGCCCGCTATCAGTTTTCTCAACGGAGTTCATTGGGATAAGCGATGTGGAACTTGGTTTCCTGTACACTCTAAACGGCGTTGTTGTTGTTTTGTTTCAGTGGCCAGCGGCATTGCTTGGTGGCTGGCTGGGAATGCGGCGTGCCCTTGTACTAGGGGCTATCCTCTTTGCTGTTGGCTATTTCTCTGTGGGAATTGTTCCCTCATTTTCCTTTCTTCTTGGTTCGATGATTGTGATTTCATTAGGAGAAGTAGTCTTCTCTCCGAGCGCTACTACCGCTGTGGCAAACATAGCCCCCAAGCACAAGATAGGGCGCTATATGGGATTTTTTGGAGTCGCAGAGGCATTTGGCTGGTCCGCTGGTCCATTCATTGGCGGTGTACTGATCGATGCCTATGGCAACACTGCCCCTCAACTTCTATGGGGAGTAGTCGCCGGAATTGCTGTTGTTGCTGCCATTGGATTTCAAGCAGTAGGCAGACACAACGAACCAGCTGCCTAGCCTACCAGCTTCTCAAAAGCTTCCGCAAGGATGTCCATTCCCTCATCGATCTGCTCATCGGTGATAACGAGTGATGTTAGAACGCGGATGACGTTTCCGCACAAGCCTGCCGTGGGAAAGATAGCTCCACTATATAGCGCCTCTTTGGTGATCTTTGTGGTTTCCTCAGGAGCAGGATCTTTAGTCTCCCGGTTCTTGACCAGCTCCATTGCCATCATTGCTCCCAGGCCGCGCACGTCTCCCACAATATCATAGCGTTGTTTAAGCAGGTTGAATCTCTGTTTAATCCTTTCCCCAACATGAGTCGCTCGCTCGAGAAGATCAGTTTCATTAAATAACTTGATCACCTCGATTGCGGCACGACAAGCAAGCGGGTTTCCAACATAGGTCCCACCAATTCCGCCATCAACCGGTGAATCCATGATCTCTGCCTTTCCTACCACACCGGAAAGAGGTAGTCCCGATCCAAGTGACTTGGCGACACAGATAAGGTCAGGAGAGACATCGAAGTGTTCATAAGCGAAGAACTTCCCAGTGCGGCCGATGCCGGACTGTATTTCATCAAACGCAAGAACAAATCCATAACGATCAGCTAGTCTTCGCATCGCCGGCAGGAACCATTGAGGGGGGACAAGGAATCCTCCTTCCCCGATAATTGGCTCAACAACCATTACAGCTACTTCCGAAGGATCGACCATGGCGAGGAGTGCCCGCTCAATATCCGTTTCCTCAATAGCAGAACGGTAGAGGTTAGGATAAGGGAGACGATAAACGTCGGAAACGAAGGGGCCAAATCCATATTTGTACGGTTTGGCTTTATGTGTCATTGTCATTGTCAACAATGTCCTTCCGTGAAAGGCATTCTCAAACACGAGGACTGCCTTTCGCTTTGTATAGGTACGAGCGAGCTTTACAGCATTTTCTACAGCTTCTGCCCCGCTGTTGAAAAAAGCAGCCTTCTTCGCCCAACTTCCAGGAACGCGCTCACACAGCAACTGTGACAGTTCAATCATTGGCTGGTAAGGCACAGCAGTGAAATCCGTGTGCAAGTACTGATCGATTTGATCCTTGAGCGCGGCCACGACTCGGGTGTTGCATTGTCCAACATTAAGGCAGCCCCAACCGCCGGAAAAATCAAGGAATGTATTCCCATCAACGTCTTCAACTATGGCGCCTTTGCTCTTCTTGACAATAAATGGCGCATAGGTAGTGAGAGGAGAGGCTACATAGCGTTCCTTGGCCGAGAATATTGCGGCTGATTTTGGTCCCGGAAGTTCGGTTTGGATACGAGAGAAGCGACGGCTAATCATTATTCCTCCCTTTATGGTGACAAATACTGCGCAAATGCTGCCAAAGCAACAGGCAGCCTTCAACTGACTAACGGTTCTAGGCAATGCTGAAAATCCGACCTGGTGGAACGAGGATTACCTTAAATTCTAGCTCAGAGTAACGTCCACTTGCTTCTGCGATCTCTCTTGCTTTTTCCTTGTATCGACTGGATATATGAAAGCAGATTAGCTCCTTTTCCACACATGCTGCTCTCGCTGTAGCGATAGCCTCAGCCAGCGTAGCGTGTTTGTATGCTTTCCGATCCTGTTCATCAAGGAAGGTGGTATCGTGGCAAAGGATCTCAGTATTCTGTATGTAAGCAGGTTTTATCGCCACTGAGTCCCCGCCGTAAGAAAACAGACGTTGATGGTAAGTTTCTGTAATTCCTTGTTTACCTTCTTTTTGCACCAGCTTAACAATTTCCTCTTGTGAGAGACCAACAAGATTTCGCTTTAAGCGATGACGGACCTCTACAATGTTGTAACCAAGAGAGACCTCGTTATGCACATGTACTGTGGGAAAAGTCTCGACATACCGTGGCAACTGTCCTAAAAGAAGTTCCACCGTATCCCCCGCGGTAAGCGGAACCCACTCCAGGATGTAGTTTAGGTGCCGATTGGTTCGCGCCAGGAAGGTGATCATCTCGGAGATGAGAGAGTTCCCTTTTGGGTAGTAAATTGTGAGTTTCTTTTCCTTGTCTCCCATTGCATTATTGCGTATGTTGACAATGGAAAGTAGCCCAGCAGTATGGTCGGCATGCCCGTGGGACAGAAAGATCCGTTTGATGGCAAATGTCTTGTTGCCTAGTATGGAGCTTGCTCCCTCGCCCGCGTCAAACAAAATGCGATCAGCGCTGTAGTAAAGCCAAGTTGAGTAAAGAGCCTTCGAATAGGTTAGAATTCTCATTGTTACAATGATTATAGCTTTCTTATTGGCGCAGTTCACGTTGCCAGCGGGGTTTTCTTTTCATAGAATTATGGTCATGGGGGCAAGATAGATGCTTGATATTCATAGGCTGCGTGAAGATCCAGTGGGGATTGAACAACGGCTCAAGACAAGGGATTCATCAATTGAGCTTGAAGGAATTCTCACGCTCGATCAAGAACGCCTTTCTCTGATTCACAGCGTTGAACAGCTAAAAGCAGAGAGAAACCGCGGGGCTCAGGAGGTAGGCCGATGCAGGAAGGCAGGAGAGGATGCCTCTGAATTGACCGCTTCGCTCTCCGAGGTATCCAATAGAATAGCAGAAATTGATTCTGAGCTAAGAAGGATCTTATCTAGTATCGATCACTTTATGTCGTTGCTGCCAAACGTGCCACATCCTACAGTGCCAATAGGGGTTAAGGGAAACAAGATTACGTTACGTAGTTTTGGGAAACAGTCACAATTTGATTTCAGGGTCAAGGATCACGTTGCAATTGGTGAGGAGAAGGAGATCCTTGATTTTCGCCGCGCGGCAATGATTGCCGGGACACGATTTCCCATGTACACCGGCCTAGGGGCGCGCCTAGAGATGGCTCTTGTCCAGTTCATGTTCACCCATCACGCAGAGAATGGATACACGCCAATTATTCCGCCGTTCCTCGCAAATTCAGAGAGCTTGTATGTTTCTTCGCAGCTTCCGAAATTTGCTGATGACATCTATCATTGCGAGAAAGACAATCTTTACTTGAATCCAACCGCAGAAAGCCTGCTCGCAAACCTGCATAGGGGGGAAATCTTTGATGAACACGAGCTACCGAAAAAATACGTTGCTTATACCACGTGTTTCCGTCGTGAAGCTGGGACTTATGGGAGAGATGAGCGAGGCCTCATTCGGATACATCAGTTTAATAAAATAGAGATGTTTAAATTTGCTACGCCGGAGCAATCCTACGTCGAGCTTGATCAATTGGTAGTTGATGCCGAAGAAATACTGCGGGAACTTGGAATTCACTACCGTGTCGCACTGCTTGCCACTCAGGATTTGGCGCAACAATCGAGTAAGACAATCGACATAGAAGTCTATCTACCAGCCCAGGAGCGTTACTATGAAGTCTCTTCGTGCAGCAATTGTGAGGACTTTCAGGCTCGTCGTGGGAATACACGTTATCGCCCAGGCGCAGGGAAGAAGCCACGGTACGTACACACGTTAAACGGATCTGGTGTTGCTACACCCCGATTGATGGCGGCAATACTTGAAAACAACCAAATGCCCGATGGCAGGATACATATTCCAGAGGTATTGCAGGAAATGGTAGGAGAGGAAGTTATATGAGTGAAGCGATGGTTGAGGTACGCAATCTCGCGAAGGTTTTCAAGACACGAAAGGGCGAACTACGAGCTGTTGATGACCTGTCATTTACCTGCTACGGTGGTGAGATTTTCGGTCTTCTTGGGCCAAATGGCGCTGGGAAGACGACTACTTTGCGAATGCTTGCTACTATTCTTACTCCAAGTTCAGGGAGTGCAATGGTCGCTGGATTCGATACGAAAGCTTCACCGGATAGGGTGCGAGAGCGGATTGGGTTTCTTGCCACCGAGACAGGACTATATGATCGCTTCACGGCTCAGGAGACTTTGCGCTTCTTTGGGCGTATCAATCGATTGACAGAGGCTGAAATCGAAGAGCGTATCGAGAGAATACTTGACATGTTAGGGCTAACAGCTCTTGCTGGTCGACGTGTGGGAACCTTCTCAACCGGTGAGAAACAGAAGTTATCTCTTGCTCGCAGCATTATTCACAATCCTCCAGTACTTATCTTTGATGAGCCAACATTTGGCCTGGATATAATGGCTGCACGAGCAGTGATTGAGGCAATTCAACTCTTTCGAGAACAAGGGCACACGATCATTCTTTCCACTCACATCATGCAAGTGGCAGAGAAGCTGTGTAACCGGATTGGTATACTCTATCATGGTCGACTGCACGCTCTAGGAACACTTGGTGCGCTGCGAAGTCGCTTCGGCAAGGAGGATTTGGAAGATATCTTCTTCGCCGCGGTGGGAGGAGAAGCAACCTGCTGATCCTTTTATCCTTTGTTGTGGGCGGTATCGTTTCAGAGAGAGAAGTTGTGGGAGGTGAATGGGCAACGTATGTGGAGTAATGTTCGTCTTCTCTTTACTAAGGAGTTAATCGGAGCCCTTCGTGATCGTAGGACGATGATCCTCACTATCTTTTTTCCCCTCTTTTTCTACCCGTTGATCTTGGCGGTAATTGGACATTTCACCACAGTGGAACAAACAAGAGTTGAGGAAATGATTCCAAGGGTAATCGTCGTTGACCACGCGCAGGATGTGGGATTTCTTTCCTATCTCCAGCTAAACGCAACCCTCACTTCACTGTTTTACGACAACACAGAAGCGGGGCTCGCCGACGTTAAGTTGGGAGTTGCCGAAGCGATGATGCTGCTAGAGAAAGAAACTAGTAAGCCGGAAAGCAGTCTGGATGTTACGCTCTACTACGACCAAACTACCCAGGTGGGAACAGTGGCAAGCGCTAGAGTAAGTGCGTTTCTTGAGGACTACCTAAGAGAGGTCATACGCGGCAAGCTTGATGCCTTGGGTGTTGATTATGATGAACTATCTCCTCCGCTAACTGTACGTGTGGAAGATATTGCCACTAGTGAGTCCATCGGAAAAATGATAATAAGCCGCCTCTTGCCTTATTTCATGGTTCTAGCCATTTTAACAGGCGCTATGGGGCTTGGAGCAGACATCACTGCTGGAGAAAAGGAACGTGGGACAATCGCTACTCTTCTTGTTAGCCAGCTCTCACGTACTGAGATTGTTCTTGGCAAGTTCCTTACCGTTCTTACGGTTTCGCTTGTCTCGTCGCTGCTGTCGGCAGTTGGTCTTCTCGTTGGAATACGCTTTTTCGGTGGAGGACTTGCACCGACCGGAGCAACCGCGACCTTTTCCCTAGGGGCAGATGCTTTTGGTTGGATGATCGTCGTGCTTGTACCGCTTGCCGTCATCCTTGCTGCGTTGGTTGTGATTGTGGGTAGTTTTGCCCGCAGTCAAAAAGAGGCAAGCACTTATCTAATGCCAATTTACATGATCATTGTGCTTGTGGGACTGGTATCAATGACAGGAGGAGTATCTTTTCTTGGCGCCCGCTTTCTTATTCCAGTTGCAAATACGCTCTACGCCCTGCAAGAGATTATCGTTGGAACGCTAGAGATTCGTCATCTGATCTATACTTTCGTCGCAAATACGTTTTGCGGAGCGGTACTCATTGCTGCTTCAATCAGGTTGTTCAAGCGTGAAGCAGTTCTCTTTCGTAGCTAGTCTTGTTCCAGGATTCTTCCACCGTGTCTTTCTATGCTCGTTGCCCTCGACTGTACTGCTTCAGTGCTTCCTGTGTACGGCGATCTTCATCCTCTTCTTTCAGTTTGCGGCGTTTGTCATAGTTTTTACGTCCCTTGGCTAAACCAAGCTCTACTTTGGCGTAGCCATGTCGAAAGTAGATACGCAAGGCAATCAAGGTGTATCCGCGTTCCTGTACCTTGGTCGCTAGACGCACGATTTCGCGATGATGCAATAAGAGGCGTCGTTCACGGTTAGGTTCAACATTGTGGGTTGTCCCTTCTTTATAGGACGAAATGTGTACATTGCGCAATACGGCCTCTCCATCTTTGATCAACGCATACCCGTCCTTAAGCGAACACCCACCGGCCCGTAGACTCTTGACTTCTGTTCCGGTAAGAACTATACCTGCTTCATAGGTCTCTTGAATGTCGTAATCGTGGCGCGCTTTACGATTAGTCGCTACAACCTTCTTAGCCATGATAAGAAGGCTACTGTATGGAGAGATGTTGCGCAAGCGCATCTTCTCCGCGGCTAGGACAGGGCGATGAGGGTTCATGTTGGGACAGGACATGCATTCAAAGAAGAAGCCTGGTCATCAGCGTTTGCCGAGACATTCCCCGGGGACTACGTACTAGTAGATTCAATACCGGTTGACGCGAATGCACCTTCACAGACTTTTCCAAGGAGATTCTACGCGGAGCGATCAACCGCACACACGGTGCTCTTAGTAATGACGACTTCGGTGTGGAAATCGAGGCGGGACTGGTGCACTTCCCAGGCCCTGAGCACCATTTTGGCGTTCCCTTCTCGCGATACTTGGTTGTGAGACAAGCTGTGTTGCCATGCTGTCGAGTCGCTAGCTGGGTTCTCTAACTTTCCGATTAACAACAAAAAGACTTTTCTCGCTACTATCCGGAAGTCTTTCGTGGTTAACTAATGTGAACGCGACGGAAGTAAGTATCATCGGGTTTGACACAATACTTCCGCCGCTGTTGTCAAGGAGGCACAACCCCAACAACCCTCTTTTGTTAGGGCTAGTACTCCCACTTTTTCCATCACCCGGTAGTCTTGACGCGTGGCCAAGGTAAACTCAACCATAGATTATTGGAAATCATCCATGATGATAGAACAAGAGCTTCCCTCACCCAATAGTGAAACCAAGACTACCTATAAGTGGCCCAAATGTCCGTAAAATACGTGGGAGTCTGCCTTCTAGGTGAGAGTTGATTCTGGATTGTGTCCAAAGAGAGCCGTGCACTGTCGATTCTCCATGAGATTGGCTCACCCCTTAGCTTTGCGGCTAGACGGACAGCAGTACCTGATGCTCAGAAATCCCAATCTGGATTGGGATCGGGAAGAGAAATGACTCGGTCGAGGTCGCGAAGAAGACTCGGAGGTCCGACGATATCATCTGTGAACGCTAATCCTATTGCCGGCCGCACTCCTAACCACAAACGAGAAAAAGCATTTACCGATGCCTGTAGGGTTGGCAAGTGCTTATCCTTGCCTGGATAAGCCTGTGATTCTTCACCCAGCGTGATCACATATTTGCCAGCAATCCCATTCCATGGCGTGTCTTCGTCCAGGAATTGCTCGATAGGATCAGCAAGCACAAGATTGAATTGCAGTTCTTTTCCCTTCAAATGCGTCTGTTTCAAACACTCGGTCAAGTGGCAGATTCTAAGTTGCCAATACGCGGCGGCATGTAACTGGTTCTCATACTTAGAATCTTTAGTCACCTGGCGGTTCTTGAATGGTTGATGAAGCAGGTCTTGCAGCTGAATGCCTTGTGGTTCTCGGATCTTCACCAATCGAATCTGATCTCCTAGGCTCTTGATCAAGGCAAGCAGCTCGATGAACTGTTCCCGGGTTTCATAACACATCCATGAAATGTTGTATGGTCCGTGTTCTACATCCTTTGTCCAACACCAGATGTGATGCGCCAACTCGCCATGTGGCCCATCGTGATAGCCAAGGCCAAACCCATTGCTCCCGCAGAACATCTCTAAAAGAGTGTTCTCCGGAGCGGTCAGATTGCATGCACCATGACCACGGTGGCGGGCAAGACGCGATGCGTGAACCATCTTCCAGTCGTCAGTAGTAAGTCGGTCTGGCATACGTGGGATTAGACTCACTTTCAGTTGTGCTGGATCAAAGGAGTACCAGTGATCGTAACCTCCTGTTCCAAAACCCAGTTGGTTATAGTAACCTTGTTCAAACATTCCCAGCCCACATGCAAGTGCCCCTTGAGCAGCTTCGTGGGCCACTACATGAGCTGTCAATCGGCTTGCTAATCCGCGTTTGCGAGCAACCCTGCTCGTTACTACTGCGGCAAGCGCGGAGAACGGGAGCTCCTGCTCAAGGTAACGAATTGTCCCTGGCATGCTCACCGCCAGGCATTCAGGCTTGCCGTTTACCTCCGCTACTGTGGTGTGCCCAGCGGTCAAGAACAGGCCCAACGCGTCTTCTTCTCTTTTTTCCTTGGTTAACCAGCCAATCTCGCGCCAGATTTGCCGGATAGCGTCCTTGTCCTGATCATGATTATATGCACGAAACTTCATCGTCGATTTGGTTATCATTGGTCCTTTCTGGGTGGTGTGAAGACACAAGATCTGGTCACTTACTGCATATAGATTCCGCCATTGGCGTTGACCGTTTCGCCGGTGATGTAACCGGCCTGTTGTGAAGCGAGAAAGGCGACAAGGGCAGCGATTTCTTCTGGTTCAGCGAGTCGCTTCACTGGAATACTTGCACGAATGGCATCGCCTTTTGTTGCCAGCGCTTCAGCATTCATGTCTGTATTCGTATATCCCGGTGAGATGGCATTGACCGTGATGTTTGGTGCAAGCTCCAGTGCCAGCGACTTGGTGAGCCCGATTAGTCCGGATTTAGCAGCAGCGTAGTGGGCTCCATGACTGGAGCCAGTCATCGCTCGCAAGGAGCAGATGTTGATGATTCTTGCCCAGGGCTCCTTCTTCAGGTATGGAAGCGCCGCTTTTACTACATATACGGCTGCGGAGAGGTTGACTGCCACAGATCGGTCCCAGTCCTTGATAGTCATGTGGTCAATGGTGCAGTGTTGCGAGAAGCCAGCATTATTGACGACGATTTGGATTCTGCCAAAGCGTTGTACTGTCTCTTCCACCATTCCTTTCACCTGCGTAAAGTCTGCAACATCCGCCTGAAAGGGAAACGCTCTTCCTCCAGCTGCGCGAATCTCGCGTGCCAGCTCTTCGGCTTGTCCAGTGTTGTTTAGGTAATTGATTGTTACCGCGTGGCCGGCTGCAGCTAGTCGCATGGCTGTTGCCGCGCCAATGCCGCGCGAACTCCCAGTAATAATCGCACAAGTTAATTGCTTTGAACCTTGCATCATAAATCAGGCTCCTCACACTCCAGGCAAGTTTTTCTCTCGCCCGTCCGTTTCACTCACTCAAGCCGCCAAGCTCGCAGAGAAAAGCAGAAATATGGGTTTTAAAAGCACAAACATCTTACCGCAGTTAAGCAGTATTCTACCACGAAGGATACATACTTAGCACTTCTGTTTTTACTCTGTTGTGTGCTTTCCTTGGCGTTCTTTCCGTTCTTTGCGAGAGGCTAAGCTTTTTGTCTCGCCCGTTCGTTTCACTCACTCAACACGCCAGGATCGCAGAGAAAGGCAAGAATATGAGTTTTAAAGCCAAAGACATCTTACCCCACTAGAAACAAAGTCATTTAACCGGTAGAGTAGAGGAATAGGTAACAATGTTTAGGCTTCGGCATACATCGGTTACAGGGTTTCCCCGTTGTGGCTCATTAGCCGCAGGCCATACATCACGCCCTATTCCCCCCTCATCGAACCGGACGTGCGGTTGTCCCGCATCCGGCTCTCCTGGAAACTC
>JAUWOJ010000013.1 GCA_030612175.1 Candidatus Bipolaricaulota bacterium
CCTTTCTTAGGAGTGCCGCGCTCGACTTTTGTCCGCGCCAGGTATATTACTATCTAGCTATAGTGAACCTTAAGCAAGGTCATGATAAGGAAGCAATGGCCAATCTGAAAAGATGCCTCACCCGCTTCGTCACAGAAAACACCTACCTAAACCTGGCCAACCTAGCCGTCAACCTCAATGATGTGGAAACAGCGCGGGAATGCGTAGAGCTGCTGGTGGCCAGTCATCCCCAACCCACGACCCAGCTTCAGGCACGCTATCTTCAAGGAGTTATTGCTATCCGCGATGGGGAATACGACCTCGCGATTAGCATGCTAGAGGATCTTACTCTAGCACACCCCAACTTTGAGCCTTCCTACATTGCGCTTGGCGACCTGTATCGGGGTCAAGGAAAGTCAGTGCGCGCGTACGACAGCTACGAAAAAGCCCTTAACCTGGTCGATGCGAAACTCGCCTCTGCCGAGGGTAAGCTTGCTCGAGCCACCAGCTATTCACAAGAGTACGAGTTGCGCAGTGAGATCGATCTTCTTGCTCAGGAGAAGGAAGCGATTCAAGCAGGGCTTGCCAAGCTACCCCGCCCCTAGTTCAGGTTGAAAGCATGTTTCTCTCTTCCTATACTAAACCCGTGATACTCTAATGGCAATAGACACTATCAAGCGAAGCATAGACTATCTGTTTGGACACACAAATACCCAACAGTTAAGGCGTATGGCTCATGACCTTGATGCGATAAATGGGCTTTCGGGTGAGGTCAAGGAGCTTACGGATACAGAATTGGCGGGAAAAAGCGTCGAGTTCCGTCAGCGTCTTGCGCAAGGAGAATCACGAGAGCGGATCAAAATCGAGCTGTTTGCTGTTGTGCGCGAGGTTGCCGAGCGCAGAGTGGAAATGAGACCATTCGACGTGCAAATCTTGGGGGCGCTGGCGCTAGACGACCGTAAGATTATAGAGATGCAGACAGGCGAGGGGAAAACCCTTGTTGCTACGCTTCCAGTCTGCCTGAATGCTCTCCTGGGAAAGGTACACGTAATCACAGTAAATGACTATCTCGCCCGCCGCGACCGAGAGTGGATGGGACCAATCTATGAGTTTCTCGGATTCTCGATTGGGCTTCTTCAGCAAGATATGAAGATGGAGGAGCGGAAGACTGCCTACGCGGCCAGCATACTCTATGGGACGAACAACCAGTTTGGATTCGACTATTTACGTGACAACATGGCATTATCTGTTGAACAGAAAGTGCAAGGACCTCTCGATTACGCGATCATAGACGAAATAGACAATACTCTAATCGATGAAGCACGTACACCGCTTATCATTTCCGGTTCCACGGCCCAATCCACAAACCGTTACAACAAGTTCGCCGGGCTCGCGCACAGGTTCAAGCAAGACAGAGATTTTGAGATTGATGAGGAAACAAAACGACTTACTATAACTGACGAAGGAATACGCAAAGCGGAACTTTCCCTATCGATTGACAACTTATTCGCGCCGAATAATACGGACATCCTACACTATCTTGAGACTGCTCTTCGAGCATTACATATGTTCAAGAAGGAACAAGAATATATTGTTAAGGATGGCCGAGTAATCATCGTCGATGAATTCACTGGTAGACTGATGCCTGATCGTCGCTATTCCGATGGCTTACACCAAGCGCTAGAGGCAAAAGAAGGGATGATGGTGCAGCGTGAGTCACAGACCCTCGCCCAAATCACTGTCCAGCACTACTTCCAGCTATATAAGGGAATCTGCGGAATGACCGGAACCGCAAAAACAGAAGAGGAAGAATTTAAGCAGATCTATGGCCTTCCTGTGCTTGCCATCCCCACTAATGAGCCGCTTATTCGTGAGGCCAAGCCAGACGTGATCTTCCGCAATGAGCAAGGCAAATTCAACGCAATCGTTGATAATGTAGAGCAACTACACAAGGTAGGCCGGCCGGTATTGATCGGAACCAACTCAATCGAGAAATCTGAGCGCCTATCTTCTCTTCTCAAGGCACGCAATCTTCCACACCATGTGCTTAACGCCAAACACCATGAGCAAGAAGCACAGATCATCAAAGAAGCCGGACAACGCGAGGCGATCACTGTAGCCACAAATATGGCTGGCCGTGGTACCGACATCAAGCTTGGCGATGGATTAGCAGAGCTTGGTGGATTACATGTAATCGGTTGTCAGCGTCATGAGGCCCGCCGAATTGACAACCAACTCCTTGGCCGAGCCGGAAGACAGGGTGACCCCGGCTCCTCTCAGTTCTTCCTCTCACTGGATGATGATCTTATCCGTGTCTTTGGTGGAGATAGGATAGCTGGCTTGATGGACCGACTAGGGATGGAAGAAGGACAAGCCATCGAGTACGAAATCTTATCCAGGGCAATCCGTCGAGCACAGAAACGGGTTGAGGGAAGAAACTTCGAAATCAGAAAGCGCTTGTTGGAATACGACCTCGTCCTAGCCAAACAACGAGAGGCAATCTACTCACTGCGCGACCGCTTCCTCCTTCCTCCTCATGATGAAGCAGCTTCCCTTTCACGGGATGATCTAGATGAATACCTGAAACAACTAATCGAGGAATACGCGGAAACCCTTCTCTCTAAGTACGCCCAAGCATCAACCTCCAAGGACGAGTGGAACCTGTCTGGCCTTGCGCATGAGCTCTCCGCGCACCTTCGCGTTTCGCCCGAAGCCCTCAGAGAGAAAGGAATCGCTGAGCTTGAGCAGACAGTCCAAGAGCATCTTATGCGTGCCCTCTCTCAGCAACAGAAACGATTGGCCGAGCGTTTCTGTCTGGTTGCGCACTACTTAATTCTCAGTATTACTGATGAAGCATGGCTATCTCACCTATACACGCTTGATGATCTCAAAGAAGGTATTGGGTGGACCGCCTATGGAGGAAGCGATCCACTTGTCGCGTTCAAGCGTGAATCGTTCAGCCTGTTCCAAGAAATGCTCCTCCGCACAACGGACAAGATTGTTCGTTCTTTGCTATCTCCGCGACTCTCTATAGCAAAGGAAATGCCGGCTCCTACCGCGTCGCAGGATCTGCGCTATGTCCATACAAGCCACGATTCAACAAGCAGCACTTCCGCAGCCACAACCAGGAAACCAAAACAAATGCCAATCGTGAACAAGACAAAACTGGGTCGCAATGACCCTTGCCTCTGTGGTTCCGGAAAGAAGTACAAGAACTGCTGCGGGAGGAATGCTTGATAGATGACACAGTACTTCGTTGCTCACGAGCAACAGTACTGCGATTCGGCTGGTTGACAAGGGGGGCGCCAGCAGCTATCATTTAGCAAACTCCTATGGAGAGTGCTAATAATTCAAATGGATCTCCCCGATAGACAAAAACTAGTTTTAAAAGAGGTTGTGGATCGTTACATTCGCCACCATGAGCCAGTTTCCTCGAGAATGATCTTGGAGGATTACAACGCGTTGGTCAGCTCAGCAACAATTCGGAACGACATGAACGACTTGGAGGCCTCGAATTATATCAGGAAGCCATACTCATCTTCTGGAAGAGTCCCAACAAAAAAGGGGTACCGCTTCTTTGTCGACTGGTTGCTCGACCTTTCTGAACTAACAAAGAAAGAACGCCTGGAAATAGTGGAGGCCTATGAGGTTCGTTGCTTAGAAGTACTCGAGGCAATGCACAAGACGGCTTTTCTGTTAGGAAACATTACCGGATGTGTTGGCTTCGTTATACCGCCACAATGGACGGAAACTCGCCTTGATCACATAATTCTGGCACGAATTGCTCCTCGCTTAATCCTGTTTGTGATCGTATCCAGCATTGGAGTCATCAAGCATGGAATGATCCCTGTCGAGAAAGATCTCTCTCGTGACCAGATAGAACAAATAATGGCAATTATCAACAGCAATCTGCGTGGGATGACCTTGGAAGAGATAGGAAAACTGACACTAGACAAAGAGAGAGACGGATGGTACGAGCAACTGACACGCGACGCCCTCTTTGTGTTGCGGCACCTCATTAAGCAACAGGTGCGCCGAGAGCTCTGCTTGGAAGGGATCTTGAACATTACTGACGATCTACAAGAAGTAGCTCCTGATCAGGCAATGGAACAGTTCGTTCAGCTGATTCACGCGTTACATGATGAAGAAGCATTTGCTAAGACGATCATCCAGAGACGCGCCAATGAGGGCGGAGTTGTTATTTCTGTTGGAGATTGTTCGCTGCCCGGGATCGCTGAGTACAGCACGGTAACTGCTGGTTATGGTCCACACTCTGGAGTACTTGGCGTGATTGGTCCTCTGTGGATGGACTATGGAAAAGCTCTCTCCGTGACAAGTTACATTGCAAACCGATTGGAGGCGCTACTAGTGGCTTCTTGCGTGCCAATCCAAGGAGGAAATGGAGATGACGAGTAGAAAGAAACAACCAAAAGACATCGATAGAGAGGAGAAGGCAAACAGCTCAGAGAAGACAACAACCCCCACATCACAAGAGCAGCTAATGGCCAACAAAGACAAAGAGCTCCTTTCCTATATTGAACGCCTAAAACGACTGCAGGCAGAGTTTGAAAACTACAAGAAGCGCATGCAACGTGATATCACAACTATCAGCGAACACGTGTCAGATCAGTCAATAGCTGACTTTCTACCGCTCTTCGACAATTTGCGGCGAGCCTTTAATAGTCTTGATGAAAACAACGCTACGCAATCATTTGTCGATGGAATAAAAGGAGTATTCGGCCAATTTGATCAGCTCTTGAAGCAAAAAAACGTTGCTCCAATAATGGCGGTCGGAAAGCTCTTTGATCCGGCAAAACATGAGGCCTTGCTAAGCATAGAAAGCAAGGAAGAAAGAAACACTATCATTGAGGAATTTGAGCGTGGATACTCCCGTGACAACCGGGTTCTACGCCCAAGCAAGGTAAAGGTAAGTAAGGGAATGATCCCGCCAGAGGAGGAAGAATCATGAGGGAGAAGATTATTGGAATCGATTTAGGAACAACTAACTCGTGTGTTGCTGTGTTAGAGGGCGGCGCGCCGGAGGTGATTACCAACGCCGAGGGTGAAAGAACAACTCCATCAGTTATTGCTTTCACTGACAACAATGAACGCCTGGTGGGTCGATTGGCCAAGCGCCAAGCGATTACCAACCCGAAGCGCACAATCAGATCAATAAAGCGGCAGA
This sequence comes from Candidatus Bipolaricaulota bacterium, assembly GCA_030612175.1. Classification (GTDB taxonomy): domain Bacteria; phylum Bipolaricaulota; class Bipolaricaulia; order UBA7950; family UBA9294; genus JAUVYF01. The sequence continues at coordinate 5,165 of JAUWOJ010000013.1, forward strand.
TGGGCACTGACCACGTGGTAAAGATTGAACAAGATGGCAAAGTTGAACAATATACACCGGAACAGTTGTCGGCAATGATCCTACAAAAACTAGCGAGAGACGCTGAGAATTACCTAGGCGGAAAGATAAAGAAAGCAGTAATCACAGTTCCTGCCTACTTCGATGACTCTCAACGACAGGCAACCAAAGACGCGGGCAAGATCGCGGGATTGGAGGTAATGCGGATTATCAACGAGCCGACGGCAGCTTCTCTCGCTTACGGGCTGGACAAGAGCAAGGAACAAACGATCCTTGTTTACGACTTGGGTGGAGGAACATTCGATGTTTCTATTCTAGAGATTGGAGATGGAGTATTTGAGGTCATCGCTACTGACGGAGACACACGCCTGGGCGGAGACGATTTCGATCAGCGAATCATCGATTGGCTAGTGGATGAATTTCGTAAGGATAGCGGAATCGACCTTCGTGAAGACGCAAGCGCGATGCAACGACTAAAGGATGCCGCGGAAGCAGCGAAAATGGAGCTATCCAGCCGCAAGGAAACAACCATCCACCTTCCATATATCACTGCTGATGCTGGTGGCCCTAAGCATTTGGAAAAAAAACTCACCCGAGCTAGATTTGAACACATGATTGATGACATGCTGCAAAGAACTAACTCCACGGTTGAAGCCACAATGCGGGAGGCAAAGAAATCTGCCAAGGACATAGATCAGGTGGTTCTCGTTGGAGGCTCGACTCGAATCCCCAAAGTACAGGAGATAATTTCCTCCCGTATCCCCGGAAAGATAAACCGAGAAATCAACCCCGATGAGGTCGTCGCCCAAGGAGCAGCCATTCAAGGAGGTATCCTTGCGGGTGAAGTCGATGAAATCGTTCTCCTGGATGTCACTCCATTGACGTTGTCCATCGAAACACTTGGCGGGGTGGCAACGCCGCTGATTGAGCGCAACACCACTATTCCGACGGAGAAGGCGAAAACCTTCACCACGGCCGAGGATAGCCAGCCAAGTGTGGAGATCCATGTTCTACAGGGAGAGCGCAAGATGGCGGCTGACAGTAAGTCTCTTGGCAAGTTCCAATTGGTTGGTCTCCCCTCTGCCCCACGTGGGATTCCACAAATTGACGTAACTTTCAACATCGATACCGACGGAATATTGCACGTAACTGCCAAAGACAAAGCAACGGGAAAGAGTTCTTCAATTACAATCAAGGAATCATCGCATCTCGACGATGGTGAAATCGACCGCATGCGTCGCGAGGCGGAAACACATGCGGAAGAAGATGATAAGAAAGCCAAAGACGTAGAAGCTCGTAATCAGGCCGACCAACTCGTTTATTCGGTGGAGAAGTCTCTTTCCGAATTAGGGGAAAAGGTCTCCCCGGAGGAACGCGGTAAGATTGAGGATCAGCTTCGTTCTGTGAGAGACAAGCTTTCTCAAGACGCAAGCGCGGATGAGCTCCGTCAGGCAATGGAGGAACTCTCCAAGCAGGCTCAACACTTGGCTGAACAAGCCTACAAACAGACGGCTACCGAAAGCTCTGAGACTCCTTCTGATCAGGAGCAAGAGACAGATAAAGAAGACAATGACGGAGACTACGTAGACGCGGAGTACGAAGAAGAGAAATAATCTCCAAAAAGCAACGGAGGCAGCAGCGTGGCCAAGCGCGATTACTACAAGGCATTAGGGGTAGACCGTGATGCTAGCCAGGAAGAGATCAAGCGGGCGTATCGCACACAGGCAAAGGAACTCCATCCAGACAAGAACCTCACTACACGGAAGAAGGCCGAGGAACAATTCAGACGTGTAGCAGAAGCCTATGAGGTTCTCTCTGACTCGGAGAAACGCTCTCGATATGATCGCTATGGTCACGCTGGGCCAGATCAAGGGTTCAACTTCGATGTGAACGACTTTCGCCATGCGCGTCAGGCTTACGCTGATTTCGGATTTGGTGGATTTGACGACATCTTTGATCTCTTCTTCCGTCAAGGGGCCACCCGCGGGCAGCAGGCCCGTCAAGGCGAAGATATCGAGTACAAACTTCGCATCAGCCTAGAAGATGCTGCCTCCGGGACACGGATGAAAATCACTGTACCTCGGCTGGTCTCCTGCAGCTACTGTAACGGAGATGGAATAGAGCCGGGTACTTCCAGGCAGGCCTGTCCTACCTGCAGAGGGAAAGGACAAGTAGAATACAGACAGCAAAGCCTGCTGGGGAGCTTCATGACCCTCCGTAGCTGCCCTGAGTGTGGCGGAGCAGGAGAGATCATAAAACATCCGTGCAAACACTGCGGCGGAAAAGGACGGGTCAAGGAAAAGAGCAAGATTTCGATAACTGTTCCGGCTGGTGTTGACAACGGCTCCCGCCTTAGATTGAGAAGCCAGGGGTACGTGGGCCCAGGTAATGGCCAGACAGGAGATCTGTACATCGTAATTGAGGTAATTCCGCACGCTACGTTCGAGCGACGAGGATCAGACGTCTTCTCCAAGGCGAGAATTCATTACGGGCAAGCAGCACTAGGAGCAAAGATAAAGATAAATACGTTGTGGGGAGAGGCGGCGCTCACAATCCCACAAGGAACCCAGCCTGGGACAACCCTATCTTTGCCAGGTAAAGGGATGCCTAGCCTACACAAGAAAGGGAAGGGAAACCACTACGTAATACTGCAAGTTGTTATTCCCACCCACCTAAACACGTCACAGCGTCGCGCACTTAGAGAATTCGAGAAAACCCTTACCCCTAGTTAAGGATCAATCTTTCTGGGCAAGGTCCTGCAGGATCTTGTTCATCCCCTTAATGGCAATATAGCGATGGCTGATCTGGTTCTTCTTCTCTAGGGAAAGCTCCGCCAGAGTACAGTTGAAATCATCCGGGATGAACAACGGGTCATAACCAAATCCTCCTCTTCCGGATGGATGAGTGGCAATCCTTCCCCATAATCTGCCTTCGCTTGTAAACTCTTTGCCCTCTGGAAGCCGAAGAGCGGCAATGGCGACAAAGCATGCTCGACGATCTTGGACTCCGCCCAATCTCTCAAGTAGCAAGGCATTGTTCTTCTCATGATTAACAGGAATCCCGGAGAACCGCGCGGAGAATATTCCGGGCGCTCCGCCCAGAGCAACTACCTCAAGACCCGCGTCTTCAGCCAAGACAGGAAGGCCCGTTTCGGCACAGACTGCCCGTGCCTTGATTAGCGCGTTCTCCACAAAGGATTTTCCGGATTCCTCTACAGTACGGAATGGCTGATCCAGGTAGGTTACTAACTTCACAGAGCGAAGATCAGCCAGAAGCTCCCGCAATTCCTTCATCTTGCCTCGGTTCTTGGTTCCGAGGAGGATGATCACTGAGTCCTAACAGGCCTTAGGCTCAATGAGCCGGCAAGGTGACAGACACAGAAATGCTCACCGCCCAAGTCCTGCTGCACAGGAGCCTCTTTCTCGCAGATCTCCTTAGAATATTGACACCGTGGGTGGAAATAACACCCCGACGGAGGATTAACAGGGCTAGGAACATCTCCTTCAAGAAGGATACGCTCAACTTCATAATCCGGATCAGGAATAGGAACCGCAGACATCAGAGCCTCAGTATACGGGTGCTTTGGTTCATTGAACAACTTCTCAGTTGCGCACAATTCTACAATTCTCCCCAGGTACATCACTGCTACACGATCGCTAATATGCTTAACCACTGACAAGTCATGAGCAATGAATAAGTATGTTAAGTTGAATTCCTCCTGCAGATCCTCGAGCATATTCAATACCTGGGCTTGAATCGAGACATCAAGCGCAGAGACTGGCTCATCGGCTATGATTAGTTGTGGATCAAGGGCGAGCGCGCGAGCAACTCCAATTCGCTGACGCTGTCCACCCGAGAATTCGTGAGGATATCGCTTCATATGATCAGGTTTTAGACCGACAGAGGCAAGAAGCTCGCGGACGCGGCTCTCTCGTTCTTTCCCTCTTGCTATCTTATGCACAAGCAATGGTTCGCCCACAATCGAGCCCACGGTCATACGGGGGTTCAGAGATGAATACGGATCCTGGAAAATGATCTGCATATCTCTCCGAAGTGCCTTAAGCTTCTTGCGGGAGGCAGAAGCAATATCTATTGTTACGTAATCCTTGCCCGAGCCAGCAAGAACCTTGCTTCGAAACATTATCTGTCCGCTGGTTGGTTCAATCAGGCGTAGAATTGTTCGCCCGGCAGTAGTCTTTCCGGAGCCGCTTTCTCCAACCAACCCTAGAGTCTCTCCTTCCTTGATGGCTAGATCAACATTATCAACAGCCTTAACCTGAGCTACCACACGCCTCAGGACTCCTTTGCGCACAGGGAAATACTTTCTTAGCTCCTTTACGTCTAGCAGGAAGTTGTCAGAAGACAAGCTTTATCACCTCTCTATTATTCATATAGCCAGCAAGTTCCAAAGTGCCCGGGGGTTAGTTCTTTTGACGGTGGAATCTTCGTCTTGCAAACCTCTAGTGCCTGCGGGCAACGGGGCTCAAATCCACACCCTGGTGGGACTTCAAACGGGTCAGGGACAACGCCTTCAATGGGAATAAGGCGCACTTTTGCTGTAGCGAGTGAAGGTATTGAGTTCATGAGCCCTTGCGTGTAGGGGTGCTTAGGGTCATGATAGATACTGTGCACATCTGAAGCCTCGACAATCCTGCCCAAATACATGATAACAACATCGTCAGCCATGCCCGCGATAACCCCTAGATCATGGGTGATGAACTGGATTGAAGTATTAAAATCCTTGCGCAGGGCGTTCATCAAGTCAAGAACTTGAGCCTGAATTGTCACATCCAGGGCTGTAGTTGGCTCGTCAGCTATCAGAAGTGAAGGATTACATGAAAGCGCCATAGCGATCATCGCTCGCTGGCGCATCCCGCCAGACAGTTGATGAGGATATTCATCGATCCGCTGTTCCGGGGCTGGGATCCCAACAGAGTGCAACATCTCAATTGCATTCTTACGCGCCGCTCTCTTTCTTAGGCGCTGGTGGAGAATGATTGCCTCCATTATCTGGTTCCCAATCGTATATACGGGGTTAAGAGAGGTCATCGGCTCCTGAAATATCATCGCAATTTCGTTTCCCCGAATCGACCGGTATTGCTTGCCTCTGGGATTAAGCTTTGTTAGGTCTGTAACTTTTCCATTGCGATGATATAGGATTTCTCCCTCTTCAATCTTGCCGGGAGGCATTTGAATCAAACCCATGACTGCCAGGGCGGTCACAGTTTTTCCACAGCCGCTCTCCCCTACTACTCCAAGCGTTCTTTCCTCTTCTATCGTAAAATCAACGCCATCTACAGCCCGTACCACACCATCTTCGGTGTAAAAATACGTCTTGAGATTCTTGACCTCGATCAACGGCATAGTTATCTCGCCCCCTCAAACGCCATTCAGAAAATCGATAGAACCAATCCTAAAACCATGAACGCTGCTGCCATTCCTGATGTAAGGGCTCGCTTCGGATCTCTGGCTACGTCACGACCAAATACCGTGCTCGACATCCCTGACCCAAAGGCGCCACCAAGCCCAGAATGCTCGCTCATCTGAAGTAGAATAATCCCCATAAGACCAAAACAATTGACGAAGAAGACAATTTCTAATATAAGATTTAACATACGCCACCAATTCCTTGGTTCTGCCGACAGCTGATAGTGCCGACAGCTGATAGTCTTAGAGCATTATAGCATACTGCTCTTCCCTGCGCAAAACGATAGATCTCCCTTGTTTTTGCGGCTTGCGCGAAGTGAAGTGTTTCCGTATGCTGTGATGGAGTCTGAAGCAACAGTGGATGGAGGGCAAATGCGCAAGTTCATTTTTATTACCGGGGGAGTTCTCTCCGGACTTGGAAAAGGAGTAGTCACCGCCTCTATTGGCCTCCTATTCAAACTCAAGGGATATCGGGTCACAATGCAAAAGATCGACCCCTATGTAAACGTTGATGCGGGCACAATGAACCCCTACGAGCACGGAGAAGTGTTTGTCACACATGACGGCAAGGAGACAGACCTTGACATCGGCCGCTACGAACGATTCCTAGACGAGGAGCTGTCCGCGGAAAACTACATTACTACCGGACAGGTCTACTGGCGTGTCATCCAGAGGGAGCGCGCTGGGGCTTTCCTTGGAAAAACCGTACAGGTGATCCCACATATTACTGATGAAATCAAGCGCTTAATCCAACTACCCCTTGAAAAAGAACGCGCCCAGATTGGTGTGATTGAGGTGGGTGGTACAGTTGGCGATATTGAAAGCCTGCCATTTCTGGAAGCGCTACGCCAATTGAAGGATGAGCTCCCACGCGAGGAGACTTTCTTTGTACACCTCACTCTTCTGCCGCACATTGCGACATCAGATGAGATCAAAACCAAACCAACCCAGCACAGCGTGAAGGAACTTCGCGCAATAGGAATCCAACCGAACGCTATTGTCGCTCGCTGTGACAGACCAATTCCTGATTCTGTCAAGCGTAAGATCGCCCTGTTTTGTAATGTTCCTCAAGAAAGCATTATTGAGGACCAAGACCTACCATCAATATATGAGATCCCAATCATCATGAAAGCGCAAGGGCTTGATCGTCAAATCACCAAAGGGCTTGCTCTTTCCCCAAGAAAAGCGGATACGAACCAATGGGAGAAGAGGCTCAAGCGCATCCAGAATCCTTCCCAGCATGTACTGATCGGAATTGTAGGGAAGTACATCCAACTAGCTGATTCCTACATCAGCATTACCGAAGCGCTTATCCATGCCGGAGCGGGCCTGGATGTAGGTGTCAAGCTGCGCTGGATATCAGCGGAACAGCTCAATCAAGATGAAGCCGAAGTTCATCTGCAGGGGCTTGATGGTGTCTTGATCCCCGGGGGCTTTGGCGATCGAGGAATTGAGGGAAAGGTGCAGGCAGTCAACTATGTGCGTAGGAAACAGCTTCCTTTCTTCGGAATCTGTCTGGGCCTACAGTGTGCCGTAATTGAGTACGCTAGAGCTTCTCTGGGCCTCGCTGAGGCAAATAGTTCTGAATTCAACTCCAATACTCCATATCCGGTAATTGACCTTCTTGATGACCAACAACACGTCACAGACAAAGGCGGAACAATGCGCCTAGGAACCTACAAAGCAATCCTTAAACAGGAAACTAGGAGCTACTCTTGTTACAGGAAGACAAGTATTTACGAGCGACATCGCCACCGCTACGAATTCAATCCAATCTATCGCAACCTATTCGAGGAAGCAGGAATGCGTATCGCTGCTACCTCGCCTGATGATCGATTGGCAGAGATTATCGAGCTTGTGGACCATCCTTGGTTTGTTGGAGTGCAGTTTCATCCCGAGTTTCGATCTCACTTTCTCTCACCCCACCCACTATTTTCCGGCTTCTTAAGGGCATGTCTCGATCAGAAAACTCCCTCATCACCCGCGCCGCGGTGATCGTCAACATACTCAAGCCACTGATCAATCATCTCAACTCTCTCTTGCGTCGGACAACTCTGTCGACAATGATCCTGTTGCGCGCGGTCTTTATCTTGAGGGAACGCTATCGGGTGTGATTCGCCGGTACAAATGGCGAACAAGAACAAGCAAAGAAAATCCAATAACAAGAATAACGCTTATCACATGCGCGGCACGGATTGGGCCAAGCCACAAGCTATCTCCACGCGAGAAACTAACGAGGAAACGAGCAAGTGAATACAGAATAAAATACATGGCCGTAGAGAAACCATCGCGGTAGCCTTTCTTGCGTACTCGCCACAAAAAGATGAAAATAACCAAATCAAAAACCATCTCGTAGACCATTGACGGATGAGTGGCCTGGCCTGGAAAAGCCCTTCCTGCCGGAGACTGAGATGGAAAGCGAATTCCCCAAGGCAGATTCGTTGGAAGTCCATAAGCATCACCGTTCATTAGATTGCCAATCCGGCCAATCGCTTGGCCAAGGATAAGGCTAGGGGAAAGCGCATCAGTGAGCGACCAGAACGGAACCGTTTTCACCCGGCTAAATAGATAGACAACGGCAATGCCAGCGATCACCCCGCCGTGAATGGCGAGCCCTCCCTCCCAAAGTTTGATCACATCCAACAGGTGACAGCTGTAATATTCCCAGCGGAGCGCTACATAGTAAAGCCGCGCGCCAACGACCGCTAGCGGAATGAGCCACAAGAACAAATTCAACTTATCGTCCATAGAAAGGCTGAGGCTCTTGCGCCGTGTTTCTCGCGTAAATAGCCAAAAACCCACTGTAACTGCAATTACATACATAAGACCATAATAGTGAACGGTTACAGAGCCCACGCGGATAAGGATTGGATGCATGACTTCCTCCTACCTACCTATATGACAAAATAGTATATTAATAGGGCTCCTCACGCTCTAGGCAAGGTCAATAGTTGATAGTCCAAGGTCGAAAGACAGTAACCAGCAATGGGTGATGAGTAAGATAGAACCAGTCCAAAGCCCAAAGTCGAAGGCCCAACGCCCGAAAGTCGGTGAAGACAGGAGAGATTATGGCCATCAAACGGTTTGAAGATATCGAGGCATGGAAAGCCGCTCTAGAGCTAGCCCAAGCGATCTATCGCCTAATGGCTCAGGGAAAGTTTGCCCAAGACCTTGGCTTGCCCTACACAGGAGCCCAAACACAACAAACAAAAACGACAGCTTATCAAAATCTAGTTCACATTCATAAACTAGATCTAGGCTGTCGTTTCTGCACAACTTTACCGTTGATCAGGCCATAAACTCACGAAGTTAGGCCAGCTACACTCTTCTTGCCTTAAGCCCAGAACCGCTTTGGACGGCTCTCAATTTTCTGGCAACAATGTCTTTCAGGTTCTTTCCAGGCTTGAAGGCTGGTACCACCTTTTCTGGAACAGTAATTCGCTGCTGAGTCTGGGGATTGATCCGCCTAGACCGCTTTCGAGCCCTAACCTCAAACTTACCAAACCCAGTTAGGAGAACCTCCTCATTAGAAGCCAAGGCGTTCGAGATCAAGTCAATCATCGCGTCAAGAGCCTTGCGAGCGTCCTTCTTGGTTAAGCAAGTTTTAGCCGCTAGCTTGTCTACAAACTCCCCTTTATTCATCCTGCAACCTCCTTTCCCTAGAAATTTTCCACCATTATAGGTATCGAATATCCCTTTGTCAAGAACGGAAGGGCATTCTCGCATTACCACTGCCGCAATCCCCCCATTGTGTAACTGCAATTGTCCATACCACAATAGACTTTGATGCAATTTGACTTCCAATACAATTCAGGATAAAGTTAGGTTCCGAAAAGCAATAGTGAGGTGTAGGAGTGAACGAATACGAAATTGTCCATGTTATAAAACCGGATCTCCCCAATGAAGAACAAGTACTCAAGCTAGAACGGATTCATAGCTTGATCACAGAGAACGGGGGCGAAGTCAAGAACAACGAAGACTGGGGAAAGCGAATACTTGCATACGAAATTGATCACTACTCAGAAGGACTTTACGGGTTAACCACATTCCGACTACCTCCCCAATCGGTCGAGTCCCTCAAAGAACGCCTGAACATCGATGAGGAAATCCTTCGCTATCAGATCGTAAGGCAAGATCAATAAAGGAACACACTTATGTCAGCCAGCCTCAACAAAGTGATTTTGATTGGCAACTTGACAGCAGATCCGGAACTCAAGTACACAGCTGGCGGAACAGCGCGCGCAAGATTTCGCATTGCTATAAATCGTCAATACAAAGATAGTTCTGGACAACTACAAGAAGACCCAACATTTGTTCCTATTATTGCCTGGGGAAGTCAGGCAGAGAATTGCGCCAACTACCTTAGCAAAGGTCGTCAGGTCGCTGTTGAGGGAAGGCTTCGTATTTATTCTTTCGAAAACAAAGAAGGAGAGCGTGTGTATGCCACGGAAGTTGTTGCGCAGAGTGTGCAATTTCTTGGCACAGCAGCACAATCCAACACCGAGCCGGGAACAGTCCCTCCACCAAGTAAACAACCAACTGATCAAACAGAGGAAGAGGAGGTTCCTTTTTAGGCTATGTTTTACAAAGGCAAGAGTAAATGCAAGGTTTGTGAACACAACATTAAATTGAGCTATAAGAAGCCGGTAGAGTTGAAGCGCTACATGAATCGTCTGGGAAAGATTCTTCCTAAGCGAGCTACTCGTCTATGCGCCAGACATCAGCGCCGCCTGGCTCGGGAGATAGAGCGCGCCCGCAAACTTGCCCTTCTACCATACGCTAACGAGCAGTAGCTTTCTTGGCCTATCCCATTCGCGATAGTACTGCCATTTCACCGATTGGATAACAGCACACGTTGACTAAGCTTCGCCACTATAGAGCTTGGCTTCGGAAGAGAGCCGTAGCATACTCGCAATAAAGGAATACGATTAGCTACTACACGGGAAGGGTAAGTGGTTTTGTGGCAGAGATTTTCATTGCCAAGGAAACTCCCTACAGAAAACCAGACTAAAGGGAAACACGCCAGGCTTAACGCAACTATTGCGGCTCCAGGATCCAAGCCAACCGGCAGAATAGGGGATGTTTCATGAAGCACATCGCCGCAATAATCATGCATCACGCCTTTAGTCAAAGTCTCGGGGAGAAACTTGTTTGTGACGCCAGAGAAGCATCCATATCTGACCTCATAACAACCCTATGTCAGGCCGGACTAGATCGTATTCTCCTTGTCACAAACGACGAACACCTCGAAGATCGTCTCCACGCAAGCAATGCATGTCCAATTGTCTCCACCAGCAGCAGCCCGTTTCACTTTGGAGAAACCCTGCAAGAACTTATCAGCAAGTACTCACTGGATGGCATTGTGTACTTCGGCAGCGGAAGTGGAGCATTGCTCACAGATCAGAAGATGAAAACCCTTGTATCCTTCGCCAAACAAGATGTTCCCGCGGCGCTACTTAATAATTTCTACTCTTGTGACTTTGCCGCAATTGCACAAGCAAGAACACTGGTAAGAGCCGATCTCCCTGCCATCGATAATTCACTAGGATTTGCCCTTTCCAGGCTAGGATTTTCTTGCTTCTCTTTACCTCATGATATTAGCACACAGTTTGACATCGACACTCCAACCGATCTTTCGATCCTTGCAACAACAGAGCTTGGCGGCGAGACACTGCGTACCTTTCTTGAACAGCAGGGGCCAATCCACTCTACCGTTTCTTCATTGATCAACCATCTTACCAGTCGAGCCTCACATCTCTATCTAATAGGTCGAGTCAACCCGGTAACCTGGTCTCACTTTGAACAACAAATTGCCTGTCGCACAAGCGCTCTTGCTGAAGGACGCGGAATGCGCGCTTATCCTAACAGCAAGGGAACATTTCTTCGTGTGGATTCGCGCCTTGATAAACCCCATGCATTTTTCTCACGGCTCGCAAGTATTGCTGATGCCGCCATCATTGATACACGCCCACTATTGCGCGGAAAGGGAGGACTTCCCTCACGTGCCGACCGCTTCGCCAGTGACCTTTACCTCCCCGAGCTAATCAAGGATCAGCTTTGGGCAACATTCACTCGCCAAGCGATGATGGCAAGCATCCCGGTTGTCCTTGGAGGCCACTCACTTGTAAGCGGAGGGCTCTATCTTCTTGGCAATGCATGTTGGAAAAACCATGATCTTCCCCGTAGACTTCACCCTGAGACAGTCATCTGGAAAAGGAGCAATCATGAGCAATAAGGACCGCATCTCAAGTATAGCCAAGCTTGATCCACAGATATCAACGCTGATCAGTGCTGAACAGCAACGGCAACAAGAGAAGATCATACTTATCCCTTCAGAGAGCCTAACTCCACCAGCTGTGCGCGAAGCGCTCGGTTCTGTGTTCAACAGCGTATACGCGGAAGGGTATCCTCGCGCCGCTATGCGGAAGTCCTCTTCTTCTTCCCTTGGAAAACTAGACCAGCAACTTGCATCCTACCGCCGCTACGCCGATTGGCGCTTCTATAAAGGAACAGAATTCGCCGATCTAGTCGAATCGCTCGCCGGCCGCCGTGCTGCTGAATGCTTCGCGACCCCTGACCACCCAGCCGAGCGGATCTACGCCAATGTCCAGCCATTATCTGGCGCCGCCGCAAACCTTGCGATTTATGAGGCATTTGTAGATCCTGGCGATACTGTGATGGGCATGGCGCTCACCGAAGGAGGACATCTTACTCACGGTTCAAAGTTCAACATCACAGGAAGACGTTATAAGATTGTCTCCTACTCCGCCAGTCCTCAAACGGGCAAGCTCGACTACAACCAAATAATGCAATTAGCCAAAAAGCATCGACCGCGTCTGATAATCGGGGGATTCACCTCCTATCCATGGCAAGCAGATTGGTCAGAGTTCCGCAAGATCGCCGATGAAGTGGGCGCCATTTTTCTTGCCGACATCGCTCACACAGCAGGAATGGTAACTGCGGGTGTCTATCCAAATCCTATTGGCTACGCAGATGTAGTGACTCTGACTACCCACAAGACATTGTGTGGTCCACGCGGAGCAGTAATTCTCTCTACCGATCCTGGAATCGCCGCTCTGGTTGACAACGCCGTTTTCCCAGGGGAACAAGGCGGTCCGCATGTCAACAAGTTCGCGGCAATTGCGGTCGCTCTTGCCACCGCGCAGACGCCTGAATTCAAGGACCTGCAACGCCAAATCGTGAAGAACGCCAGCTATCTCGCGGAAGCGCTACAAGAAGAAGGACTTACCTTGGCTTACGGCGGGACAGACACACATCTGCTACTAGTCGACCTAAGAACACTCGTCAATGATACAGGCTTTGTCATGATGGGAGAAATCGCTTCACGCATCCTAGACCTAGCGGGAATCGTCTGCAACAAGAACACCATCCCAGGCGATCATAGCGCGGCCGACGCGCATGGAATCCGCCTAGGAACCCCGTGGGCCACACAGCGGGGAATGGGGAAGCAAGAAATGGAGACCCTAGCGCGAATCATCGCCAAGGTGCTAACCTCAATCCGTCCATTCTCCTATTTGGGACTTAACGGGAAGCTATCCCGCGGAAAGCTTCCGCTGTCTGTTCTTGAACAAGCGAGGCAAGACGTACAGGCAATCATTTCTCATATCGATCCAGAAGCCAAGCCGAACAAGGAAATACGCCCGCACCAGTCCGAAGACCTCAACCCTATAGCCTTTCTGCGCGTGCGCAGTGGACGAGCAACAGCATTGCTCAACGAAGCTGTAACTACTGATCTCCTAGCTCTTGATAAGGGCAGACAGCTGCGCAGCTTACTATTCAACGGCGAAGGACAGCTTATCTCCGAAATCCTCATCGGCCGTCTCGCGGAAGAAGATTATCTGCTTCTTGTTCCTGGCTCGGTCAAAGAGAAAGTCAAGAGTTGGCTTGTCGGGCTAGCAGACGGATACATTCTGTTCGACAAGAAAGACATATTCCGCAAGGTACAAGGTCCGGCCATAGTGGAAGAAGTAACGCAAGCAGCAATACCCGCGCCAGCAAAGGAATGGCTTCTGGCCAACCCTCCCACAGAGTGGGGCTCGCTGACAATCCAAGAGATGTACTCTCAACAACCAGGGCTGTTCGCCATTCACAAACCTTATTTTGTCGGGCAAGCGCTGCTTGAACTATCAGAACAAACAGACAACCGAGCAAGTTTTTCCTGGAAAGAAGAGGAACAAGCGCTCAAGCGTACTCCTATCTATGATCAACACAAAGAACTTGGCGCGAAATTGGTTCCATTTGCTGGCTGGGAGATGCCGGTTTGGTATACATCTACTTTAGAAGAACACAGGGCTGTGCGCGAGACAGCCGGCCTCTTTGATCTTGGGCACATGGGGGTATTCGAGGTTTCCGGAGAATACGCAACCGAGTTCTTGAATATAGTGACCTCCAATTACGCCGCGTGGCTCAACAACGGCGAATCGCAGTACGCGTATCTGTTGACACCCAGCGGGGAAGTGATTGATGACATTTTTGTATACCGACGGGCGCGCGATCACTACCTCCTAGTGGTGAATGCTATCAACGAAAACAAAGACTGGGAATGGTTGACTGGAGTAAACGCGCAACGGTACTTAATCGACCAAGAGTTGCCCTCGCGCCACTGCGGCCCCGAGGTGAATTTGTGTAACCTGAGAGAAGAACGAGGAGTAATGGACCTCGCTTTGCAGGGCCCGCTTAGTCAGAAGATCTTGGAGCGAATCGCGGACAAGAAAGAAAGACTTGCCATCTCTTGCCTTCAGAGAACTGAGTTCTGCGAGGTTTTAATTGATGGACACCAACTACTGGTCGCCCGCACCGGTTATACCGGAGAAGAGATCGGTTACGAGATTTACCTAGCTAGGGCCGATGCCCTCTGGCTCTGGCACAAACTCCTCGACGTAGGAATACCATTAGGCATGAAGCCATGTGGGCTAGCCGCCCGTGACTCTACTCGGGTCGAAGCAGGACTGCCGCTCTATGGACATGAGCTTGCTGGGCCATATCAAATCAACCCTTTTGAGGCGGGATTCGGCGTATACGTTAAACTACATAAACCATTTTTCATTGGCCGCGACTATTGCCTTAAGGCATACACTGATCCAACACGAGAGACTGTTCGCTTCCAAGTAGATACGGCAGGCGCGCGCCCTATCCACACCGGCGCAGCAGTGATCGACCGTAACGGTCATTACCTGGGTCGAGTAACAAGTTGTGTTAGCCTGCTGCGCGATAGCCAAGTTGGTTTGGCCTTGGTCAACAAGCTTAACATATGTTCGGAGACGAAGATAACAATCCTTAACCCTCCACACAAACACGAAGCAGCAAAAGCCTCCCCAGATTTAACCCAAGGCGATCGAGTAGCTGTGCCAACCCCGGGAAGAATTATTTCTCGCTTTCCGGAATAAGACATTAGTAATTGGTGGCGCGAACTTGAGGATCGCGCATCAAATTGCGCTACACACCACACAGATATAGCGCTCCACCCACTACAAAGCCAAACACAAGGTTGAATACCTTTACCCTAATTGAGTCGCGAACTGATACCGATAATAATGGAAGCATGCCATGGCCATCCTGAACAAACGAGCTTAGAAACAGAACAGAAAACGGGATAAGGCCATTGGCAAACATCATGACAAAGATTAGGTGGGGTCCAGACTCTGGAATCAGCCCAATTAGTCCTGCGAATAAGAACACCCACAGCATATGAGACTGAATGAACTGTTCTACAAGCCCTTGGCTTGGAAGCAGTGACATAACCAGTAACGCTCCAAATGTCCACAAGAAGACGCGCAACGTATGCCGAAACAGGACGTGGGCAATGATATGCTCCCGCAGGTAATGCTCCGAGCTCGACAATCCGAGAAGGGCGACCGACGAAAGAAGAACCACAAGAGTGATTCGCATCCATCCCCACCCTGTCGGTTCAAGCAAGCCTAGGACAGATATACCAAGAAGGGCGACCATCAACACAAAAAAGGCGATCCGTATTGCGCTCGGCCGACGTAGATTGTTGGCTAGCGAGACCAAGGTATTGTCCCCCAGCTCCTCTGGGTGAAGCTCATGTAGTTCACATGCTTCACATGGAACTATACCAAGACGTTTTGCTATGAGATCGGACAGGAAGCCAAAGAAAACCCCGGCAATGAGTAATCCCCCGAACACGAGCAATGCTTTACCCGGAAAGAGAGAAAACATGACATAGGCTTCATCCCCCGAAGTAGCGATCATTCCTCCAACCAGCGCCCCAAAACCAATCAGACCGTGCACATACATTGACACATTCATAAATGCCCCTAGACAACCTGGGGTTGAGCCAAGGAATGAGGCCAACACGTACTCACGCCACTTACGACCACGTAGAGCGCGCGTCATCCCGCCTCGCGAGAAGACATTTAGCCAATCGACTAATACCATCATGGAGAAGACAAAGATGGCGATCGTAATAGCGCTCCGAAAAACTCCGAGAACATTCATCTAAGTTCCATCTGCTCGGGGACATTCTTCCCCAATTCTCCCCACGCTCGCTTCGCATCACGCATTACATCTCTCATTTCTGTTATCGCCCTATTGCTGTAAAAATTACGCAATCATTGCCGCTATTCCTCGCGCCAGCAGAGCAACCACAAGAGCAATCGTTGTAGTAGTCCCAACAACCAAGGCTGTCTTCCCGCGCCCAAGCTCGCGCGTGAGTACCGCAATCGTAGCCACGCATGGAATGTAGAACATTACGAAGAGCGTAAAAGTCATCATCTGGCCAGCCGACAGTACGGTAGCTACCTGGGTTGTCCCCAGCGCCTGGAACAGCATAATCAATGACAGCTCCTTCCGGAAAATGCCGAAG
>JAUWOJ010000001.1 GCA_030612175.1 Candidatus Bipolaricaulota bacterium
CGGTGGATGGTGCGCGCGAGGACGGCCGCGCCTGACGGACCGTCCGTCTCGGCGATCGTGAGATCGACCGCTGTTCGGTCCGGCCAACCGGTAGCGATAAAGACCACTTCTTTATCGCATAAGGAACGCTGTAATCCCTCAGCCGCCGTCAGAACAAGCGGCTTGGAAGATAATGCTCGCGCAGCCCGATACAACTTACCGATTACCCCCCGACCGCCAACATCGACTGTAATCAATCGATCGGTCGCATCGGCGCATGTAATTAGCGAATTTTCCCGCTCTTCCAATGTTTCCCCCTTTACAGATAGTCGCGCACTTCTTCGACCGTTCCAGAGAAGTGCTCGCGCATCTCGCGAACCGCCCAATCGGCATCCCCCGCCTTGATCGCCTGAATAAGACGCTGGTGTCGGCCAACATACGCCTTAATATGATCCGGATCGGTGAGGTATTGCTGGATGGATTCCTGCCACAACTTTTTCTCCTCCGATATTAGCAGAGAGTTAAGGAGTTTCCGGAGAACAGAATTATGGGTAGCTGTGGCTACAGCAAGGTGGAACTCCCGGTTGGCCTGAAAGTAGCGGGAAAGATCGCCGTGCACTACGGCGTCCTCCATCCTTTCCAAGGCCTGCTCCAGTCTCTCCACATCCTCGTCAGTGGCTTGTGTAGCTGCAACCTTAACGATTCCCCCCTCCAGTACGCGCCGTGCTTGCATCACCTCAAACGGGCTTTCGCTCTCCTCGAGTACCGACATGGTATTGCTGACCATCTCGTTTGCCGGGGTGGCGCTCTTCACGTAGGTTCCGTCGCCCGGCCGGATCTCGACGATTCTGGCAATCTGTAGTGCGCTCAACGCCTCCCGAACCGGCGGTCGGCTCATGTTAAGCGTCTGTGCAATCTCCCGCTCGGAGGGGAGCTTGGTCCCCTCAGTGTAGACCTGTGAGCGAATCTGCTCTAAAATCCATTCAGCAACCAGCGTACTCTTCTTCGGTTGATATGCCGGCCACGATCTGTTCTGCATAACTCTCACCCTTTTTGGTAATACTGGTATTACCTATATCACAAATCTCTCACTCTTTCAATAGCACTTTGGGTCTTTTCAGTTTCTCTACGTTCCCGACTCCTTCTATAAGACAGCACCTCTAGCTCGTTGTATTCCCATTTCTACGGTCTTTTTCAGGATGGCAACGACCGCAGCGTGAATGTCCACCTCCAGGCCATCTGTTCCTTCTTCGGCGCGGCTAGTGGGGCCACCGCTTCGTTCAAGCGCTGTCGGCAACACTACTGCCTTTTCAGAAGTCTGCCGGGGTATCTCCCAGTGTGTTCTCCTTCCTTAATGACCACATCGCCATTGACGAGCACATACTCGATTCCCTGCGGAGACCGACAGGGTTGTTGAAAAGTTGCACGGTCTACTACAGTCTTGGGATTGAAGATTACGATGTCTGCTGCTTGCCCCTCGGCGATCATTCCTCGATCTTTCAACCCAAGTTGACTTGCGGGGAGGCTGGTCATTTTTCGAATTGCTTCGGGCAAGTCCAGAATACCCTTTTCCCTGACGTAGCGACCGAGAACACGCGGGAAGGCTCCGTAGTAGCGCGGGTGAGGGTGAAGCTGTGCGTAACGTCCCCGTGGGGAGACAGCCTTACCATCGGAAGAGATCATTGTGGCAGGATGCTGCATTATGACCTCTACATCCTCCTCCGACATTGCTGGCACCACTACCTTGACGCTTCCCTCTTGCGTAACCAACAACCTAAGAATGGCATCAACAGGCACTTCGTGCCACGCGGTTGCAAGCTCTCCAATTGTCTTGCCGGCGTATTCTGGGTTGTTCTTCACTTCGGTCACAATGATCTTTTCGATCTCGATTTCTTCCAGAGGCGATCGCCAGGTCTCTGTCCCATGCAACATGGCCTGCTTCAGCGAGTCGCTGAATTGCTTGTTGGACAGACGGCTTAATACCTGATCGACACCTCCGGCACGCCACGCAGGTGGAATGGCATCGACCAGTCCTGAACCATACGCTGTGTACGGATACTGATCCCAATGGACATTCACTCCCTCAGCACGTGCCCTATCAATCCGAGCCAGCAGGTCCGTAGCCCGGCCCCAGTTGCTTGTCCCCTCGAGTTTCAGGTGGGAAATCTGGAGAGAAACCCTGCTTTGATATGCGATATCGATGACCTCGTCCACTGCAGCAAAGAGTCTCTGCCCCTCATCCCGCATGTGTACCGCCCAGATCGCGTTGTGTTCCCGAAT
This sequence comes from Candidatus Bipolaricaulota bacterium, assembly GCA_030612175.1. Classification (GTDB taxonomy): domain Bacteria; phylum Bipolaricaulota; class Bipolaricaulia; order UBA7950; family UBA9294; genus JAUVYF01. Next base: position 2,260 of record JAUWOJ010000001.1, read on the forward strand.
GACCGTGCATAGCTCAATGAGTTCTTCGCGCTTGAAATGGGATTCTGGGATGTAATACGGTCCACTGGACATTCCCCAAATACCCTGGCGAAGCTCCTCTTGCAGCAAGCTCTTGATGGCATCTAACTCCTGAGGCTCCAAGTGCTCTTTCATGCCGGCTACCGCAACGCGCAAAGGAACACCCCCCACCAGGGGAATCAGATTAGAAGAGACGCCTTTCTCAACAAGCTCGATCATGTGGTCAATTTGAGAAGGCCAGTTCCAAAGTTCTTTCTCCGCTGTCGTCATGGTAAAATTGCTCGTCTCGAACAGGCGAAGCAAAGTAGCCTTATGTATTGCTCGTACTGGCGCGCTGGTAACGCCACAGTTACCAACAACCTCTGTCGTAACGCCTTGCCTTATCTTGCTCTGCGCATGTGGTTCGAAGAACAGACTAAGATCAGAATGGGAGTGAATATCGATGAACCCTGGAGCGACCACTAGGCCGGTGGCATCTATCTCGTTTCGCCCTGTACCGCCCAAGTTACTGACAATTAAGGATATTGCCCCATCTGTAATTGCAATATCAGCTGTAAATGAAGGTGCACCAGCGCCATTGACTATACTGCCATTTCGTATTATGCAATCAAACATTGACCCTCATCTACCGTTTAATGTGTGAAAGCCTAGGATCAAGCGCATCGCGAAGACCGTCTCCCATCAGGTTGAATCCTAATACAACGAGCATTATTGCCAGCCCGGGGAAGAGAGTCAGCCAGGGGGCGGCGAGCAGATACGCCCGACCGTTACTCAACATAGCTCCCCAACTAGGAGTGGGTGGTTGGGCCCCGAGCCCGAGAAAGCTCAATGAGGCCTCTATCAGGATGACTTGACCCATTCCCAATGACAGCTGCACAAGCAGTGGGGCAAGGCTGTTGGGTAATAGGTGTCGCCAAATTATTCGGAGGTTGCTCGCTCCCACCGCCCGCGCCGCTTGCACATATTCCTCTTCTCGCAACGCTAGGAACTGGCCCCGGGTTATCCGCGCGTATCCCGCCCAATAGACCACGCCGACCGCGATCATTACGCTGTGAAGGCCGGTCCCCAATATGAACATAATGGCAAGAGCGGCAAGGATGGTAGGAAAGGCCCAGGTCAAATCGACCAATCCCTGCACGATGGAATCGAGCCACCCGCCATAGTAACCCGCGAGTGCACCTAACGGCATCCCAATACCTAGGGCAACGGCCGAGGCAATGAGCGCAATGTTTAGGGAAACCCGGGCACCAAAGATGATCCGGCTCAGGATAGAACGACCAAATTCATCGGTTCCTAATGTATGTTCCCGGCACGGAGGGGTGAGGGCATCTTTCAGCGACAAGGCATTGGGGGGATGGGGAGCAAGAAGAGGGGCAAGAAGCGCTATGAGAAAGAAAAGAACAATTATAATACCACCGATAATGGCATTTGTACTTTTAGAAAAGTTAAAGAATAGCTTATGCCTCTTCATTTACAGTTTTCCATCAATAATGAACCTTAGGATTTACGACGGCGTAGAGGATATCCGCGAGGAGATTTCCTAAGATAACCGTTACTGCCAGGATGAGAGTGACCCCCTGCACGATGGGAAAATCGCGCATGTAGATCGCGCTCACAAGCAACCGGCCAACGCCGGGTCGGAGAAAGACGATCTCGATTACCACGGCTCCGCCGATCAACCAGCCTATCCGCAGGCCCAACAACGTAACAATGGGGATCAATGCATTTCTAAGAGCGTGTTTTGTGATCACAGTCCAGTAACGAAGTCCCTTTGCTTTAGCGGTTAGAATGTAATCTTGGTTTATGACCTCAAGCAGGCTCGATCGCGTCATCCGGGCAACCTGTGCTGCCCCACCAAAACCGAGCGTCACCGCAGGCAGGACAAGGTACTTGATGCCGCCATATCCGGCGATGGGAAACCAATGAAGCTGTATAGAAAATAAGGAAATGAGGAGGAAGCCGAGCCAAAAGCTGGGTATGGATACCCCGGCAATAGCAAGCCCCATGCTGAGGTAGTCGATCACCGTATTTCGTTTAACAGCGGCGAGCATACCCAAGGGGACGGCACAAAAATAAGACAAAATTAAAGCGCTTCCAGTCAGCTCAAGCGTATTTAGTAATTTTCCTCCCAATAGTTTAGTAACGTCCTCTCGATAAATGACGGATTTCCCCAGGTCAAGGTGAAACAGCCGGCCAAGGAAAGAAAAATACTGAATATACAGAGGTTTATCCAAACCTAGCTCAGCCCGCATGCGGTCGTATGCCTGCTGCGACGCCATCTCTCCAAGGGCGAGGCGCACAGGGTCCCCTGGTACGAGGTGGAGGATCGAGAAAACGATGATCGTCACTGCCAGAAGAACCGGGAGCATCATGAGAATCCGTTTAAGAATATATTGATAGATACTCAAGCCTGACCTTCGCCTCCTTTCCTCCCCACACGGGACGATCTGTCTGAGACTGCTCTAAACTGATCGGTGATACAAACATAGAGAGGGGATAGGTGCCCCATGGCGTATGTTATCCCCTCTCTTATTACGCGTTACTTCCTATAGAGGTCGAGTATATAAACGTGGTCCAGCGTCGCGTTGTAGCCGCCGAGATCAGCCCTATAGGCCCTGACCTGAGCTGGATAGAAGATGGGAACCCATGCGGATTGGTCGAGCAGGTACTCGTGCACCAACCGATACACAAAGGTCCTGTCTTCGAGCGTGGGCATCGCCTCCGCCTTCACAAACAAGAAATCGAGGAGCGAATTATTCATCCTCGTCTTATTCGTTCCTGCAGCGATTCGCTTGCTGTTGTAGAACCACTCTAGGATGTCCATATCGTCCCAACCGTAAAGCCGGATAAACGCTTGCTGCTCTCCGGTCTTGAACATGTCGCCATAGGAGCCAGAATCGAATTGCTGAATCGTCGCTTTGATTCCGACCGCTGCCATTTCACTCTGCAGGACGGTGGCGATCTGTACCCGGTCCGTTATTGATTCCGTCCATAGGATGATCGCGAATTGCTGTCCGTCCTTTTCTAGAATGCCATCCGCGTTCTTTGTCCACCCCGCGTCAGCCAACAGGGTGTTGGCCTTCTGTAGATCATAGGTATAGGGGCTTTCCACCTGCGGTTGCACGTTGGGGGTGAGGAAGTTATAAGCTGACAGTCCGGCACCGTGGAACACATTCTCGGTGATGGACTCTCTGTCCACGATGTAACTCATCGCCTGCCGTACCCGCACATCATCAAACGGTGGTTTTGTTACGTTCAGCCCCATGTATATGAGCCGTTTTCCAGAAGTAATGCTAACGGTTACATTCGGGTCTGCCTTAAAGGCGGATATAGCGGTGGCATCCACCTCGTTGACGACATCCGCCTCACCCGCTTGGAGAAGCATCGTCTTTGTGACAGCCTCGGGAATAAATTTGTAGATCACCGTCTGGAAATAAGCGGGCCCCTGGTTTGACATCCAGGACGGTCCCCAGGTGTAGTCCGGGTTCCTCTCTAGGGTAATATGATCCCCTTTTACCCACTCCTTGAAGATGTACGGCCCCGACCCCACGACCGTGGTTACCCCGTAATCCTCTCCATATTTCTCGACCGCGGTGGGACTATTAATCCCTGAGAAACTATTGCTCACATTATAGAGCAGGTTTGGAAAAGGATTCTTGAGGATGAGCTTTAGCGTCACAGAATCGACCGCTACCGCGTCCTGGACTGCCGAGTAAAGGTACGACGATGCTCCACCGTCGCGCATGGTTACAATGTTCCAGGCAACCGCTTCGGCATCGCAGGGTGTACCGTCGTGGAACATGACCCCGGGTTTTAGGGTAAAGGTCCAAACTAAACCGTCGGCGCTAACTTCCCACGACTGTGCGATGTCGTCACGGTAGTTCAACTCAGCATCACGAGAGACTAGTTTGTTAAGTATGTCTTCGAGTGGCTCTGTGGTCCACGTAGTGGTGAACGTGCTCAGAGTTGGTGGACTTGTAGTTTCGGCAACGACTAGCGTCGTGCTATTTGCCTCTCTCGTTGCGCGATCGGGAGTTTGTGCGACCGTTATCAACGATGAAAACACCAGCATCAACCCTACGAAAAGTACCACATACGCTGTAATTCTCTTGCTTTGCATTTCTGCTTACCTCCTTAATTAGTGTAAACATTTGGGACAAACAGTGCTCTGCCGTACTGCACACCTTCTCTCTCTACTACCACCTCCCAAGCTTAGTGTTTATATCGGAGAACGAATTTCGAACGAACATGGCAAGCAACAAAAGTGAAAATGCTATTACCAACACGATAACCTCAGCTCTCCTCCCTCAGCTCTCCTCCCTCAGCATCACCAACCTAGACCGCCTTTCTTTTCAAGAAACTAGATTCCGTCCACGACATTGGCAATACCAGTACTAGCATTAGCACACCCTATCACGTAAAGCTCTTCTTGTCAAGAACCGAACCGCGATCTCGCCAACAAGTACCGTCAAATTACGGTAAGAGCTCAAACAGGGAATTGCCATGTTTCTCTTTTGGGCAAGATGAATCTAGCTACCGTTATATAAGAATGTGTAGCGGAGAATCTTCATAAGAACTGGTCTTTAAGGTCGATGCAAAGAATCAAGTATCATCTGCTCGGGATCGGCCGTATACTAGTCAATACAAGATTCAGAGCAGGCAACAAGGAGGATCACGGACCAGGCAAGGGCGCAAAGACAAATAGATGCGATTACGCTTCAGCTTGTCTTCCTGCTGAGCAGGGAACGCCTAGGGCGTAGGCGACTTGCTTGTCGAGCCGGCCTTTCCGAGATGACCGTACGTATTCAACTGGAAAGACTGCGCGATCGGGGCTTCCTTGTGTTGGATAAGTCAGGTGGCGCTCTAACCGGCGCTGGCAAAGAACAATTTGCTCCTGTACTTGATCACGTTGCGGACGTGCAACAACTCTCTCTGTATTCTCTTGCCCAGGATACTATTACCGTGGCTGCTTTGCTATCACACGCAGAGCAACAACACCCATCGTGGTGGTATCGCGATCACGCTGTAAGGTGGGGTGCGAGCGCGATGATCCTGATTCGGTGCTGCGCTGATGGTTTGCGCTTCTCTCACAGCAACGAGCAAATCGGCGTACACAACCCACGCGACGAACGAGTGATTGAAGGGGCGTTCCCCTTCAGACGAAAAGGCGATCTACTCCTACTTGTCTCCGCTCCGGACCGCAAGAGCGCTGGGCTTGGTCTATGGAGGGTTATCACTGAAATACTCTCTGAAACGCCATAGCCTCACCTTCTGTTGCCTTTTGTAAACAGGCGTGGTAAACTAAGAGCTTATCGATGTGGGATGTTATATCCCACTAACAGAGAGGTGCGTCGATGACAAAGAGGGTGTGGACAGGAACGTGGGTCCTCCTATCGATGGTACTACTGCTTGGGCTGGTAGCCGCGGCACAGCAGTACCCAGTTACACTGATTGACAACAGAGGGCTAGAGATCAGGATCGAACAGAAACCGAACCGGATCGTTGTGGCCGGAATCCCCCTATACGCTGAGATCATAGTCGATCTTGGAGCACTTGACCGGCTAGTTGCCGTGGCCAGTTCGCCAGATAATCCACCAGAGGTTGCAGGTCTCCCTAGGGTCGGCGAGAACTTCGCCCCAAATGTGGAAGTTATCCTTTCAATGGAACCAGACCTGGTACTTGGCGCTTCGGATTGGGCGGGAGAACGTACCAGATTGGAGAAGCTGGGAATCACTGTGCTGAGCGTTGGCCCCGTCGGCGGGTACATCTCTACCATACCGGACATCTTTTCCTGCATTAGTACAATTGGAACTGCCCTAGGAGTAGCGGAAGAAGCGAGGTTACTAATCGGTCAAATCGCAGAGGAGATTATCATGATTGAAAGTACCGCCCTGACCGAACCCCTGGTAAAAGCAGCCTTCCTCTATGCGATAACACCTGATATCCCCCCTTATGTCGCGGGGAGTGGCTCCATCGAGAATGAATTGATCGTTCGTGCCGGTGGAGGAAACGTCTTCTCCGATGTTGAGGGATTTCCTCAAGTGAGTTTTGAGGAAATTCTTTCCCGAGACCCCGATGTTATATTCACTGATCCAACACATGTTGTAAATATACTGGAGAACCCGCTATTTGCAGGGGTGTCAGCAGTAGCAAGCAAGAAGGTCTACGGCATCAACGCACGCCATTTCCTTTCTACCAAGGTTGCTCGGGCTCTGAGAACAATGAGTGAGTTCCTTCATCCGCAGAAATAATGGGTAGAACAGAGAAAAACTTTCAGCGACAGCTCTCGTGGAATGCAAAAAAGACGCATTCCATACGATGGATCTTTATCCTATTGATGATCTTGCTTGCGGCAACGCTTGTGATCGGAGTGGTTGTTGGTCCTGTACCAATTCCTATCAGAGAGGTTTTTTCCTACCTGCTGGGGCGCAAACCAGCGGTGGGAGGATCCGGGCGTATTCAACATCTAATTATCTCCCAAATCAGGCTCCCACGAGTGTTATTAGGGCTATTAGTCGGTTGCGAGCTCGCCATCTCAGGTGGAACGATGCAGGGGCTGTTTCGCAATCCGCTGGCTAGCCCATATATCCTCGGGATGGCTAGTGGCGCCTCTACCGGCGCATCTTTAGTCATTCTCCTGAATTTGCATGGGGTAGCCTTTCTTCCCCTGGGGGCCTTTATTGGCGGTTCCCTTGCAGTGGGAATTGTCTATCAATTAGCGCGGCAACGAGATAGGAAAACTTCCGTCTACACACTGATTCTCGCTGGAGTGGCCGTGGGAGCGCTTTTCTCAGCCATAACAAGTTTTCTCATCTTCTTGAGCGCCGGCACCGACCGAATGATGGATGTGATCTTCTGGACCATGGGCGGGCTAGGCCGCGCCAGTTGGACATATCTTTGTGTGCTTGCGCCGATCGTCGCGGTTGGCAGCTTGCTACTCATGGCTTTCTCACGGGACTTAAACGCCCTTGCAATGGGAGAAGAAGGAGCTTTTCATCTGGGAATCAATCCGGAGAAAAGCAAGCGTATCATGTTGGGCGTGGCAACCTTTCTTACTTCATCTGCTGTCGGCTTCGCCGGCACTATCGGGTTTGTTGGCCTGATCATCCCACATATCATGCGCTTAATTATGGGGCCCGATCACCGGTTCCTCTTGCCAGCAACAGCCATTGCGGGAGCGATCTTTCTTGTGTGGGCTGACATGGTGGCTCGAACCGTAGTTCAGCCAGCTGAACTCCCGGTGGGGATCATCACAGCCTTTCTTGGAGCCCCTTTCTTTCTCTACTTGCTGAAGACGAGAAAGGTGAGAATGTAATGAATATCACAATAGAAGGGCTGCACTTCTCTTATGGTCAGAACCCAGTTTTAGAAGAGATCGACCTGAGCATTCAGAAAGGAGAAATCTTTGCAATTGTGGGCCCTAACGGATCAGGGAAGACCACGCTCCTTAAGAACATCTCAGGAGTCCTTACTCCCGACAGAGGTGCGGTTTACCTGAACATGAGACAGATAGCCGACCTATCAACTTGGGAGATCGCGCGCCAACTGGCAATGGTAGAGCAAGATCGAGAAGTTGGTTTCGATTTTACCGTCCGCGAAGTGATAGCTATCGGCCGAATCCCTCATCAATCTCGCTTTGCCAGAGAGAACAAAGTAGACAAGGAACGAATTGAAGAGGCTATGAGGGTCTGTAGTGTGGACTCACTAGCCAATCGTCTCATAGCAGAGATATCAGGAGGGGAGCGCCAACGCGTCTTCCTAGCAATGGCTCTGGCCCAGGAGCCTAAGGTGCTTCTGTTGGATGAACCGACAACTCATCTTGACATCAACTACCAAGCCCAGATTATGGAAATTGTTCGCACCCAGGCTATAGATGGTCTGACAGTAGTAATGGCCCTTCACGATCTTAACCTTGTAGCACAGTATGCGGATCGAGCGGCCATGCTAGACAAGGGACAACTATTGGAAATCGGCAAGCCGGATGAAGTACTCACTGAAGCGAATATCAAGAGAGTCTTTCATACGGACGTAATCGTGACAAAGCACCCCCTGATCAACTCCTTTTACGTCATGCCGCTCGCTCACAGATTTGATGGGGGCAAGAGTCGCTCATCAGAACGCGAATTGCTCTAGATCAAAGGCATTCAAGCAGTACCTCACGACAACTCACCCGCATGAATAGCTAATCGTGCTGTTGTCTGTTGTCGCGAAAAATAGTACTGTTTCGGGTAATGATAACTAGGATCTTACGAACAGCAGCGTTAGTTATAGTGGCTATTGCCCTGTCCCTAGCAGTTGTAGTCGACGCTAACCGCATTGGCTGGGAACGTGAAAACACAGGGTTCATTGTTATTGTCAGGGCTCAAGATGTAACGAGCTTCTCCCTTGATGAGCTTGCCAATATTGGGATAACAGGGGTTGCTGTGTACTCAGCAAGCCTGACGGATGGAGGATCTCCACTTGTCGAGAAGATACTAGGACACAATCTTGAGGTGGGGCTGATTCTCGATAAGCCTATTGCCAAGCTTGCTCACAACTTCTCTTTCTTGTGGATAGAAGGTCCAATCGACGAACAATCGTTTCATAAGCTCTTTCCGGTCGAAACTACGATCATTTTACGAGAGTTCACGGATGTGTTACAGGAACGTGAATTGTGGAGAAACGGACACGACCACCTAGTACGAGCTCATGAGGTGCCAACAGGAGATATGGCTCGGTCGTCAATCGAAACCCTTGTCGCGCGGTTCGGAAGAGCTGTACAAGAGCGCGGAATTCGCTGTCTCATGCTTTCGCCAGTTCCTGGGCTTTCGGTATATGAGAATCTGAATTACTTCCAAGCTGTTATTGAGCAGATTGAGGAGGACGGGTACACTCTGGGTAGTTTTTCTCTTCCATTTTCCAATACTCCTTGGTACGCGGAGATCGTATTTCATTTAGGAGTTAGTGCTCTCTTGTTGCTTGTCACCCTTCAAATCTTCAAACACCTTCCCTTTGCGTGCTTTGTTTTCTGCGGTGCTGTTGCTGGTATTGCCGCCAGTATGCCGGAGATCCTCCTTCGTCAGACAGATGCCTTTCTAATCGCAATACTTGTTCCAGCATACATGTCTTTGTTGCTTGTCCCCTGCCTTAAATCAGGCTGGCGAGCAGGAGTAGTTGTGCTCCTCTTGTTCTCTGCTGGTTCAGTTTGCGGGGGTCTCCTGCTTGCTGCGGTTCTTTCTCATCCTGTTTTTCTGCTCAAGCTCGCCGAGTTTCGCGGAGTAAAGGTCGCGCTTCTGTTTCCTTCTCTTTTTGGAGTATTTGCCTACTACCGTCAGGTCGGCTGGGGAAAACTTCGAGACCTTTTCTACTCGCCTATCCGCTCAGTCAGCTTGACACTTGCTAGTTTCAGTCTTGCAGTACTCGCCTTTGCTATTCTCCGGAGTGGAAACACAGGCGGAGGCTCACTTGGGCTAGAAGGACAAGTGCGGGGGATTCTGGAGAAACTCCTCATAGCAAGACCTCGCTTCAAGGAGTTCCTGATTGGCCATCCTTTCCTAATTCTGTTTGGAGCGGATGGCAAGCTCAATGACTGGAGAATATTCCCTCTCTTTGTAGGCCTGATTGGACAGGCCTCCATCCTGAATACCTTTGCTCATGCGCACACTCCCCTCCTTGTATCGCTCTTGCGAGTGACTAATGGGCTCGTTTTGGGAGTCCTGGTCGGAGGAGCTTTGTTGGCGGTCATCGGTTTAGGGCGGTTGCTATGGCAAAGAGTATCACAGTCGTAATTGCTGGCTACTATGGATTTGGAAACCTTGGCGACGAAGCGATTCGCTTTGCGCTGCTACAATCACTCAATCAGTATAACAGGGCTGAATCGATCGTTCTTACGGCAAATCCACAGACTAGAAATGAAATCAGTCGCAACAACCCCATTCGCATTCTTGGGGCGATTCGGCGCTCATCGATCCTGTTGTTTGGCGGGGGAGGATTATTGCAGAATCGCACCAGCAACCGTTCTTTGTTCTATTATCTCTCTCTCATTCTTCTCGCCCGTATTGCGCGTCGGCCAGTTTACCTTATTGGGCAGGGGATTGGGCCGATTTCGGGCAGATTAGCTCAATTGGTTACTCGCTTTACCCTTAAGCAAGTTCACCACATAGACTGTCGTGACCAAAAAAGCTTAAGCTATGTTAATTCGCTAGGCCTTAACGGAACACAGGGCAGCGACCTTTTTTTCCTTCTCCCTCCAAGCCCCCACCATTCCCGGCTGACGCAGAGCCCGCCGCGGATTGTTCTCTCCCTTAAGGGACTGCCGAGAAAGCAACAAACAGGTTTCATTGAGCAGGCAATACGCTTGCTGAAAGAGTTACACTCGCAGCGAGGTGTGTCCTGTATTTTTCTTCCGTTCTTTCCCAAACAGGACCTGGCCCTTGCGAGAGCGATCTCAAGCGAATGCGGCTTTCCATGTCAGATTCTCCCGACAGCAGGACTAGACCAAGCAGAAAGGGTCATTTCATCTGCCAGCGTTCTCGTGTCATCACGCCTGCATCCACTAGAGTTTGCGCTCAGGATGGGAACACCGATGTTCGCTATCTCTGAAGATCCCAAGATTGAGCGCTTTGTCCATGAGGTTCATTCGCGTGACGGCCCTTGTATTCCTTGTGGATCTTTTCCCTCCGCGGAAGAAACTTCTCTTCTCCTTGACCATCCACCAGCGCCAGATAGCTTGCGAAAGACCTACCGACAATTACATGAAACCAGGAAGCAGACATTCAAGCTGTTGCTTGACGAACTATATGATGATCTGGAAGGAAGAGATGTATGAGCCATGTCATGTACCTGCTTTAGCCGGTGAGGTTGTTCACTTAGTTGATCCAAAGGCAGGGGGAATATACGTGGATGGAACAATTGGCTTGGGCGGTCACACTCAAGCACTGTTCGCGCTAGAGCCCAACATTACTGTTGTTGGGATTGACCTTGATAGAGAAGCGCTTAGCTACACAGAGAAACGTTTAGCCAGTCTTGCCGGTCGGCTTCATCTTGTTCACGCAAGCTACACCGACCTTTATAAGCACCTGCAGATACTTGGCATTGATAAGGTTGATGGTCTTCTCCTTGATCTTGGTGTGTCGTCGCTTCAGCTCGATAATCCCAAGCGTGGGTTCAGCTTTCGCGCTAACGGTCCTCTTGACATGAGAATGGATACTTCGCAACCTCTGACAGCCTTTAATATTGTGAACAACCTTACAGAGAAGGAACTTGTTGACATCCTTTTCCGCTATGGAGAAGAAAATTTTGCTCGGAAAATCGTGCGTGCGATTATCGCTACCCGCAAATCGGGAGCGATTGAGACAACTACTCAACTCGCGGAACTTGTGTGCCAAACGATCCCAAAGCGATTCCACCTCAGGCACAGACACCCCGCGACCCGTACCTTTCAAGCGCTACGAATCGCAGTGAATGATGAACTTCAAAATCTGCGAAATGGACTACAAGCTGCATTCCAATGCCTTGCGCCTGATGGCGTCATAGCGGTGATAAGTTTTCATTCGTTGGAAGATCGAATTGTGAAGCGGTTCTTTCGCTACAAAGCGCTTGATTGTATCTGCCCCCCCACCCTTCCGGAATGTATTTGTGACAAACAAGTGGAAGGAAGGATTCTCACACGGAAGCCAATTCTACCGACAAAAGAGGAGACGGAAAGCAATCCGCGCGCGCGAGCTGCGAAATTACGTGCCATGCGGAAAAGCAGTGTATCTACTTGAGCCATGACATTCGCTGTTCTTGACGAGCGTCTGATAAGCTGTAGTAAAGTCGCTGCAATCTTGTCGCCTTGGCGGGTAAGCAGCGTAGGATGGGTAATCTACTTCGGTGTACTAGTCGACAGATGTCCAAGCAAAATACCTCATGTTCCCTTAACTTATTAGCAGAGATGATGATGTATCGAAGAATCAAGAGATTGAGCTATCTATCTGGGAAGAGACATTCAGCTCCTCCAACACAGCCGCTGACTTGGCAAGGAGTGCTGGGAATTGGAATCCTCTTGGCCACAGTCATTGCTGGACTCTGTCTTGTTTACCTGTGGCAAGAAGCGACTATTCTTGACTTGACCGCGCAAAGGGAGAGCACACAGGACAGACTCATAGCTACTCATGATGTCAACCGTTGGCTCGAATTTGAAGTGGGGAAGGCCTTCCGTTTAGAGCGTGTTGCTTCACTCGCCCGGAGTGAACTCGGGATGATTGAGCCAGTCACTATCCACTATGTCTATATTGATAAGTCCGCCCCAGAGAACTAAGACGCACTCCCACCAATGGCGAGCTCGCATTCTCGCGTTCTTGTTAATTGCGTTTGCCTTACTCATTGTTGGTCGGCTCGTCCAGCTTCAAGTGGTTGAGCACGATCGCTTTCTTAACTCCGCGCAGGTAATGCAGGAACAAATGATTGAGCTTATGCCACAGCGAGGAGCGATCTATGACAGAAGCGGAATGTTGCTTGCTTTTGATGTAAGAGCTGTATCCATCGCCGTAGATAGCTTCAACATGACCAAACCAGAGACGATTATCGCGATCCTCGCGAGTGAGCTTGGTCTTGCTGGTGAGGTGTTGAGAGATCTGATCTACCGGCCTAGCTACTTCACTTGGATCAAACGTCAGATCGATCCAAGTACGGCAGAACTTATACAACAGCAGGCAGAAAAAGAACAGGCATACGGGCTGATTTTCCTTGAGACCTGGAAGCGGTGCTATCCACAGGAATCACTTGCTTCAAATATCATTGGTTTTGTGGGTACGGATGGGTACGGATTGGAGGGTGTGGAGCTTGCGTTTGACAAAATCCTTACTGGGACTCCAACGTATGTGTATGTGGTACAGGGAGCCGATCACCGCACTTATCACACTACGGTTGTCGAACAGGGATCCCCGGGACAGGATCTACATTTGACAATTGATGCCCGCCTACAATTCATCTGTGAAGAAGAGATCAAATACGGAGTCGAGAAGTTTAGGGCGAATGATGGTTTTGTCGTTCTGCTCGATCCGCAAACTTGTGCCATACTAGCAATGGCCCAGCTGCAGCGCTACAACCTTAATTCCTTTGCTGAATCAACTCCATACGAGCGAAAGAACCTGGCAGTTAATTTCCTGTTCGAACCTGGCTCAGTCTTTAAGGCATTCACCGGACTTGCGGCGCTCGATTACGGCGTGGTGAGCCCAGGAGATAGTTTCAACGGAAATGATGGGATCAGAGTTTCCAATCACATCATGCACAACTCAGGAAACGAGTCCTTTGGAACAGTCACCTTTGCCGAGATTATTGAGCACTCGATCAACACAGGAATGATTAGAGTTGCGCAGCGCTTGGGGGAAGAGCGACTGTATCACTCTCTGATCAGCTTTGGTTTTGGACAACAGACTGGGATTGCTCTTCCCGGAGAAGAAGTTGGAATCCTACGAGATGTAGAAGAGTGGTCTAAGCTTGCCCTGGCCGCTACATCAATTGGGCAATCAGTGGCCGTAACCGGAATCCAGCTTGCCCGCGCGACAGCAGCAATAGCAAATGGTGGACTGCTACTAGAGCCACAAATCATCAAACAAATTGGTGAATCAGCAAAGGATGACTCAGTGCTTGTTCATCGAATTGGGGCCGCGGAAAGTTGCACAATAATGACAGAATTACTGCAACAGGCCGTAGAAACTGGAACCGGAACCCCGGCAGCAGTTAGTGGATTTGCGGTAGCTGGGAAGACAGGGACTGCACAAAAGGCTACGCCCGGGCAAGGCTATGCTGCTGGGAAATACACCTCTCTATTCGTCGGCTATCTTCCTGCCCAGAAACCGAAGTATCTCGCTCTTGTTGTCCTGGATGAAGTAAAGACTTTGCCGGTATGGGGCGGATATACTGCTGGACAGATATTTCATGATATAACTTCCCGTGTCGTAAATGCTGAACACCTTTCCCCAGCAGTTGTGTATTGACTATCGGCGCAGATAGATGGCAAGCATCGATAGATCAGCCTGCGAAACGCCCGGAATGCGCGCCGCCTGGCCAAAGGAATGAGGGCGCACGTGGCCCAGCAACTCCCTTCCTTCAATGGAAAGGCTGGTAAGCTTAGCATAATCAAGTCGAGAAGGGATTCCGACATTCTCTAATCGGCGCAGGTGCTCAATTTCTCGCTCCTGTTGAGCTAGATAACCGGCATATTTGGCTTCAATCTCCACTTCGCATTTCAACTCATCCGCAAATTCTTGTTCCGCGGGCAAGAGATCGTCCAAATGGATCTGCGAGCGCTTGAGAATCTCATACAAGCTTGCCCCGTTGTTGGAAAGAGGGCTGCTTCCTTTCTCGGCAAGAATGCGATTCAGTGGGTGTTGTGGACCAATGCGTTGCTCTTTAAGTCTGGCCAGAATCTCCTTTTTTGCCTTCTCCTTGCCTAGCATTTTTTCGTAACAGTCTTCTGGCAGAAGCCCAATCGCACGACCGATCGCTGACAGGCGCAGATCGGCGTTTCCTTCGCGCAAGCTGATGCGATATTCAGCACGGGATGGAAGCATGCGATAGGGTTCCGTAATTCCTTTGGTAACAAGGTCATCGATCATTACTCCAATGAATGCCTGACCTCGCGACAAAATCAGTGGCTCTCTTCCACTCACGTAACAAGCGGCATTGATTCCGCTCAGGAGTCCCTGCGCGGCCGCTTCCTCATATCCCGTAGTCCCATTTAGCTGACCGGCAAGAAACAAACCCGGGATACTGCTTACTTCAAGTGTAGGTCTAAGTTGCCCAGATCTTATGTAATCGTACTCAATATCATAGCCATAGCGCTCGATATGCGCCTGCTCAAGCCCAGCGATGCTATGAACGATTTGCTGTTGAATTTGCGGTGGAAAAGCCGTATAGATTCCTTGTAGATAGATCTCCGCGGTTTCCCTGCCTTCCGGTTCGAGGAATACCTTGTGGCTATCACGATCCGGGAAATTGATGATCTTACTCTCTAGTGATGGACAGTGCCGCGGGGTCTTGCCTATAATCAGACCATTGTAGTTTGGACTGAGGTGTAGGTTGTCTCGGATGATCTGGTGTGTTTGTTTATTGGTGTTGGTCATGTAAACCGGATAATCAGACGTAAGGACAACCGGATCGTTCCAAAAAGAAAAAGCGAGTGGAAGTTCGCTTGTGTCTTGGCGCTCAAGGCCAGAGAAATCGATAGAGTAGCGATTAACCCGAGGAGTAGTTCCCGTGCTCAGACGATCCGTCTCGAGACCCAGTTCTTCCAGTGAGGCAGCAAGTCCAACTGATGGTGGTTCTCCGCTTCGGCCTGCTGGATAGGAAAGCTCTCCCAGGATAACTTGCCCGTTCAGGAAGGTCCCAGTAGCGATCACAACAGTCTTAGCTTCAAGCCTAAGTCCCTCTCGTAGGAGAACTCCCGCGACCTTCCCTCCAGTTGTAAGGATTTCTTCGGCCATTCCTTCGATAAGATCAAGGCCGCTTGTCTGCTCGAGAACCTGTTTCCAGAGGAGTTTATACTGTACACGATCGGTTTGAGCGCGCCGAACCTGCATCGCTGATCCCTTACTCGTGTTGAGCAGTCGCACGTTGAGCATAGCCGCATCAGTTATGCGTGCCATCTCTCCACCCAGAGCATCGATCTCGCGGACAAGTTGTGATTTCCCCGGCCCACCAATTGCTGGATTGCACGGCATTTCTGCAATCCCACACAAATTGATTGTGACAAGTGCGGTAACATGACCCAATCGAGCGGCGGCAAGCGCCGCTTCACACCCAGCATGTCCGCCGCCGACTACTACAAGGTCATAGCTCCTCATTAATCTAGGTGTGATCCTCCTTCTTCTGGAAGAACTTAAAAAGATCAATTGGAACAGGGAATACAATGGTTGAGGCGTTTTCTGCTGAAATATCGACCAAGCTCTGCAGGTAGCGAAGCTGTAGTGCGGCTGGGTTCTTGCTGATTATACCAGCCGCTTCAGAGAGTTTGGATGCCGCTTGTAGTTCACCTTCAGCGTTGATGATCTTAGCGCGGCGTTCACGCTCAGCTTCAGCCTGTCGGGCTATTGCTCGTTGCATATCTCCTGGGATCTTCACATCCTTGATCTCTACCGATTTTACCTTAATCCCCCATGGATCCGTTTGCTCGTCGATAATCTCCTGTAATTGCATGTTGATTCTTTCACGCTCCCCTAGAATCTGATCAAGCTCTACTCCTCCGAGGATGCTGCGCAGCGTGGTCATAGCGATCTGTCTCGTCGCTTCTAGATAGTCTTCAACTTCTACCACCGATGCACAGGGGTCAACTACTCGGAAGAAGACAACCGCGTTCACGCTTGTTGTCACGTTATCTTTGGTGATCACTTCCTGTGGGGGAACATCAAGTACTATTGTGCGTAGACTGATCTTCACCATCTTATCAATAATTGGGATAATGAAAAACAACCCAGGTCCTTTAGCCCCAGCCAGACGTCCAAGCCGGAAGATAACTCCCCGCTCATACTCTCGTAGGATCCGGATCGCATTGGACAAGAACAATACGACTACTGCAACAATCGCTCCGATAGTGATTGCCATCTCATACCTCCTGTTTTTTCTCCTGATAGTTCTATTGATCATAGATTAGCGCTTCTAGAAAGTCAATTGTTTAACCGCGCCAACATAGGTGATATAATGCCTTAACATCGGAGAGAGATAAGAAATGCGCGATAGATTAGTTGCTGGCAACTGGAAGATGAATAAGACTCCTACACAAACAGATATCTTCATCAACCGTTTCCTAGAACTCGTGGATAGCAACCATACCGCAGAGATCCTCCTCTTACCGCCATTTACCAGCTTGGATTGGGCGGGCAAGCTACTCGCGGGGGTAGGAATCTATCTCGGTGCGCAAGACCTCTACTTTGAACCTGGCGGTCCGTTTACCGGAGAAATCTCAGCAGAAATGCTACTGGCATGTCATTGTTCATACGTTCTAGTCGGTCACTCGGAGCGCCGAACTATCCTTAACGAAAATGAAACATTGGTTAACCGAAAGGTATTAGCAGCAACTGCTTCCGGAATTCGGCCCATCCTTTGTGTGGGTGAAACGCTAAGGGAACACCAACAAGGGAAAGCAAGAGAACGCATTTGTTTTCAGCTTGAACATGGTCTTGCCGGAATGGATCAACAAGATGCTGCATCGGTGGTGATTGCCTATGAACCATTGTGGGCGATTGGAACTGGCGAAACTGCCTCGGCTCAAGTCGCGCAGGAAACGATTAACATGATTCGTAACTGGCTTGCTGTTGCCTATGATGATTCACTATCACAGAGGATGCGTATCTTGTACGGCGGAAGCGTAAATCCTGAGAATACCGCTGCGCTGCTCGACCAGCCAGATATCGACGGGGTTCTGGTAGGTGGGGGATCGCTGTCTCCGGAAACATTTGCTCAAATCGCTAACTGTGCGGGACAATCCGTTACATAAGCCGGAAAAAAAAGGACAGAATGCTTCGTACAATTCCGAACCAAATTACACTTGCCCGTATGGCAAGCGTTCCCTTGTTTATGTTCCTGCTCCTGGCAAGAACACCACTTACCACGGTTCTCGCTATCACTATCTTCTCACTTGCTGCGATTTCCGACGCAGTTGATGGATATCTTGCTCGCGCCCTGAAGCAGACCACTCTACTTGGTAAATTTGCCGATCCGATCGCCGATAAACTAATTGTAGTGGGGGCATTGATCTCGTTTGTTCAGTTGGGGGAACTGACCGCTGCGCCGGTAATGGTGATTGTGGCTCGGGAGTTTCTCATTACAGGCTTGCGCATCCTTGCCATAGCTCAGGGAAAAGTGATTGCGGCAAGTTTCCTTGGGAAACTAAAGACCATTTCTCAGATTGGCCTAGTCCTGGTTATTCTTGCCAGTCGGTATTTTCAGTGGGGGCGAGCAGGACAAACCACAAAAGACGCGTTCTTGTACCTTGCTATTGCCCTGGCGGTTATCTCTGCTGGGGAATACTTCTACCGTTCCCGCAAGCTGTTCAGCGAACAGCCATGACAGAGAGTTGATGGTCGCTGGTGGATAGGTGCAGCAAAGGAGACACTCTGGTGGCGCGAAATAGAACGGTCGGTATCTTGGGCGGAATGGGGCCGGAAGCAACCCTGGAGCTCTTCCGACAGATCATCGCATTGACTCCTGCGCGCAAAGATCAGGAGCATCTACACATAGTCATCGACAGCAATCCATCAATACCCAATCGCACAGCTGCGATCTTAGAAGATGACGAAAGTCCGCTTCCGATGATGATCAAGAGCGCAAGAGTGCTGGAGCAAGCCGGAGCGGATTTCCTCGTGATACCCTGTAATACCGCCCATTGCTGGCTCTCACATCTGCGAAAGGCTGTCTCTATCCCCATTATCGATATGATCAGCGAAACGGTAACCACTATTACTTCTTGCAACCCGCCTATTAAGACGGTGGGCTTACTGGCGACAATGGGGACAGTGAAGTGTGGCCTTTACCAGCAAAAGTTGGGTGATCATGATGTTTCCTTGCTTGTGTCAGCGGATCAGGAACAGGCACGGATCATGGATGCCATAACGCATATCAAGGCGGGAAATCACTCAGTGAAAGGCACGGTTATGGCAGTGGCCCAGCACTTAATTGATCAAGGGGCAAGCGGGATCATCGTTGGATGTACGGAGCTTTCTTTGGTGGTCGAACAAGCTGCTCTCTCCTCTCCCCTCTTCGATCCCCTCTCGATCCTCGCCCGCCGAGCGGTAGAGTGGGCCAAGGATAACTCCGCCCAATCGCAATGTCTACGCTACTGATCGAGCATGGCGTTCGGATCGGTCGGATGCCTCCTGGCGCCACTAACAGTCTTACCGACGTTTCCGGCGTACGGGTCGGCCACACAACACTGATTGATGCGAGCGACGTTCGCACTGGTGTCACGGCAATCGTTCCCCATTCAGGTAACGTCTTCTACGAGAAAGTCAACGCTGCGGCAGTGACGATCAATGGATTCGGGAAAGCGATTGGCCTCCCGCAGATCAACGAATTCGGTACGATCGAGACTCCAATTCTGCTGACGAACACTCTTAACGTGGGAAAAGTAAGCGATGCCTTGATTTCGTGGGTCCTTCAACATTATCAGCTTCCAGAGCGCTCAATTACATCAATTAACCCAATCGTTGCCGAGTGTAACGATTCATATCTAAACGACATTCAGACACGATACGTGAAAGAAGAGGACGTGTTCAGTGCGCTGGACAATGCTTCGACTGAGCCAGTCAAAGAGGGTGTGGTCGGCGCGGGAGCTGGTGTTTCTGCGTTTGAGTTCAAGAGTGGTATTGGGAGCGCTTCGCGAGTAATCGATATCAATGGCGAGCGTTATGTCATTGGCGCTCTCTCACTTCCCAATTTTGGAAGTCGAGAAGAATTGGTCATAAACGGAGTTCCCGTGGGGTGGAAACTGCGCGCTTACGAGAGAGATCTTGTTACTCGACAAGAAGAGGGATCGATTGTGATCGTGATCGCGACCGACCTTCCTCTTTCGCATCGGCAACTGGTTCGGATTGGAAAGCGGGCAAGCTTCGGCATTGCTCGCACCGGAGGCATGTGCCACAACGGAAGCGGGGAGTTTGTTATCGCCTTTAGCGTCGCCAATAAGGTTCCCGATAGTCCCGTGCACGTTTTTCTCAGCGAACGAAGGTTAAACGACACACACTCATTGATCAACACTGTCTTTCAAGCCACCATCGAAGCGGTCGAGGAATCGATCCTTTCCGCACTCTGTGCCGCGAAAAGTACTGTAGGAAGAGGCGGCAATAGATCGGTCAAGCTCCCCATCGGCAAGGCTCTCTCCATCCTTAACCAGCACTTGGGTTGATCGATACGATCATCTGTGCACACGACAGTACATCACGATCTGCAAGTAAGTTCTCATGCTAACAGAGTTTTCGTCGCTTGGAGCTTGGAAATCTAGGATTAGGAACCCTGATGTTATGGTGAATCGTCCTTATTTTGTCAGCAAGCAAAAATGGCCTAAGATTGTGTTATTGTGGCTTTACAGGAGGAATGTGTATGAGTACGCTTACTCACTTAGAATGCAGTTATTGCGAAAAGGAATACGATGCAGATGTGCTTCAAACGCTATGCCTCGAATGCGGCAAGCCACTTTTTGCATGCTATGATTTGGAAGGAACCAAGAAAAAGTGGCCGCGTGAAAGCCTTAAGGACAGTGAAACAACGTTATGGCGCTATCGGGAGATCCTTCCAGTTAAAGATAAGGCAAATGCGGTTACCCTAGGAGAAGGATATACTCCGCTGTTCCCCGCGAGGCGATTAGGAAAAGAGCTTGGGATGAGCAACCTGTTCATCAAGGATGAAGGGCTCAATCCAACAGGATCGTTCAAAGCGCGTGGACTGTGCATGGCAATCTCTCGTGCGAAGGAACTAGGGGTGAAAGAAGTAGTCATTCCTTCAGCGGGGAACGCTGCGGGTGCAATGGCTGCATATGCTGCAAAAGCAGGCATGATTGCCCATGTATTCGTGCCACAAGATGTTCCGCTGCCGTTTCGGATGGAGTGTCGGGCATACGGAGCACAGGTGACCCTCGTTCATGGACTGATTACCGAGTGTGGCCAACAGGCAAGAGAGGCTGCCTTAAAACATGGTTGGTTCGACGTATCAACCCTTAAGGAGCCGTATCGCGTTGAGGGAAAGAAGACAATGGGTTACGAATTGGCAGAAGCATTCAATTGGGACCTCCCTGACGTCATCTTCTATCCAACCGGCGGTGGAACTGGACTTATTGGTATGTGGAAGGCGTTCTCCGAAATGGCGAAACTTGGCTGGATTGGAGAGAAGCGACCTCGAATGGTCGTAGTACAGGCAGATGGGTGTGCTCCCCTTCCACGAGCATTTGAAGCTGGTGAAGAGTTCGCCAAACCATGGGAGAATGCAGCGACTGTAGCCGCAGGGTTACGTGTCCCTGGAGCGATCGGCGATTTCTTAGTCCTGCGAGCAGTAAGAGAAAGCAACGGTACAGCTGTTGCTGTTTCTGATGAAGCTCTGATCCTGGCACAGAGCCGTATGGCGAGCCGCGAGGGTGTTTTCGCTTGCCCCGAAGGAGGCGCAACACTTGCTGCTCTAGAGAAGCTACTTGCCAAGGGTTGGATTGGGAAAGAAGAGAAGGTTGTCCTATTTAATACCGGTACTGGGCTCAAGTACCCAGAAGCAACCTGAGTCTCTTGTCCTAACAGCTGTCGCGCAAGTGTTCCAGAGAAAAAGAGTTACCAGCGAGAACGTCAAAGGAGATAGCTAGGATTCTTTTTTTCTTAGTTGAATGGTAGTTACAATGAGGATGAATACGGTCGGTAGTGCGACATTTGGTAACAGGGAGGGAAAAGTGCAAATTGGGGCAATTAAGCGGAGTAGGCTAGGGATATTTCCTACGCCTTTGGAGGAACTGAAGATGCTCAGTTCTTCGTTGGGTGGGCCGCGAATCTTCATCAAGAGAGATGATCTTGACGGGCTGGGGCTTGGAGGGAATAAACTGAGGAAGTTGGAGTATGCTATGGCAGAGGCTCTTTCACAAGGTGCGACCACCGTGATCACTACCGGAGGAGTGCAATCTAACCATTGCCGCCTTGTCGTAGCTGCAGCAAACAAGTTAGGCCTGAAGACCCACCTCATCCTTGTCGGTGAGGAGCCCCGCATAGCCACAGGAAACCTTCTTTTGGACAAGATCCTAGGAGCGGCCGGAATCCACTATGTTGTTCAACCTGATGCTTACGGAAATATCAAAGAGGGCTCAGATCCTGTAGACGAAAAGGTTCAAGAAATCAAGGAAAGGTTGATATCTCAAGGAGAGAAGCCTTACTACATCCCGAACGGTTGCCGCCCCCTTCATGGTGGTTTGGGTTATGCTAACTGCGTCCGAGAAATTGTTGATCAACTCTACGACTATAATCTGGCCCCTAGTTCCATTATCACGGCCTGTGGATCGGCCAGCACTCAAGGAGGTCTCCTTCTTAGGTAGCAAGTTGTATTGCCAGGGAATGACGCAAGTGATCGGCATAAGTATATCCCACTCTAAGGATCAACTGATCACAAGAATTGAGGAGGCACTAGATGATGCGTGTTCCTTCTTGGGGTTGGAGTATAAGACTACCCAGGAAGTTATTGTTTACGACAACTACCTGGGGGATGGATATGGTCTTCCTACTCAAGCTATGAAGGAAGCTGTGAAATTGGTGGGCCGGAAGGAAGGGATTATTCTAGATCCCGTATATACGGGCAAAGCCATGGCCGGGCTTATCGAT
The DNA here is from genome assembly GCA_030612175.1 of Candidatus Bipolaricaulota bacterium. GTDB lineage: Bacteria > Bipolaricaulota > Bipolaricaulia > UBA7950 > UBA9294 > JAUVYF01. Next base: position 24,579 of record JAUWOJ010000001.1, read on the forward strand.
CTAGTTGGCAAGGGGCAATTTCGAAAGGAAGAGGCCGTAGTGTTTATTCACACTGGTGGGATCCCAGGCCTGTTTGCAGAAGAACAAGTCGCTCATTTTCAAAGATAGGAAAGAGGAGATGATAGCATGTTAGTGATTAGGGGTGGAACGATCATAACGCCGGATAAGGTCATTGAAGAAGGATCTGTCCTAATTAGTGAAGGGAAGATCGCCCAAGTCGGAAAAGACATCGCTGTTCCCGCAGGGGCGAAAGTGGTCGAAGCTGGAGGTAAATTCATAATCCCTGGCATGATTGATGCCCACTGTCACACTGGAGTGTTCGCTGACGGGGTAGGGTGGGAGAAGAGTGACGGTAATGAGATGACCGATCCTATCACTCCTCATCTGAGAGCGATTGATGCCATTCATCCCGATGATATGGCCTTTAAAGACTTGAGGGAAGCAGGCGTCACGACGATCAACACAGGGCCGGGTAGCGCAAACGTGATCGGCGGTCAGACAGCCGTGATCAAGACCTGGGGCAAAACAGTTGATGAAATGCTCGTTTGCGCTCCTGTAGCGATGAAAATGGCGCTAGGGGAGAATCCAAAGAGAGTCTATGGAGAGCAAAAGAAAACCCCCTCTACTCGAATGGGTAATGCCGGAGTGCTTAGGGAATGGCTTATGAAGGCTCAGGACTATCAACAAAAAAGAGAGCGTTATGAGCAGCAACTTGCGGACTACACGGCAAATAAAGGTAACGGAAAAGAGCCCGAACCTCCCGAAAGAGACCTTCGTCTGCAAGCGCTTGGCCAAGTCTTGAAGAGAGAGATTCCCGCCCATGTACATGCTCATCGCGCTGATGACATGTTGACGGCCTTACGTATAGCGGCCGAATTTGATTTCAGGGTGATTTTTATCCACGCTACAGAAGGATATAAGGTGGCAGGCATTCTGGCGGAGGAAGGTATCCCTTGCGTAGTCGGCCCAATCCTCTTTTCGCGGACCAAGTATGAGCTGCGCGGTATGAACCCTAAGAATCCAGCGATACTTTCAGAAGCCGGTGTGAAGGTAGCTATTCAGACCGATCAGATGTCCGCTGTGAAGTACATTCTGTTTGACGCTGCTCTTGCAGTAAGAGAGGGAATGGATGAACAGGAGGCAATCAAAGCAATCACCATTTACCCAGCAGAGATTCTGGGAATAGCGAACAGAGTTGGAAGCCTCGAAGAAGGAAAAGACGCAGATATAGTAATCATGAGCGGTCCCCCTTTGGATGTAAAGGATTCAAGAGTAGAGAGGGTATTTATCGCCGGTAGGCAGATATACAACCGAGAAACTGAGAAAGCAAGAACGTGATCGGAACATATGGCTCAGATGTTAATAGGAGTTGATATCGGTGGAACATTCACCGATATTGTCGTCACTGACGCGGGGCGCCTTCACTTGTTGAAAACTGCTTCGACCCCACAGAACCCAGCTGACGGAGTCATTGCCGCGCTATCCCACCTCATCCAGCGGGGAGTGATCATTCCCGAACAGGTAGAACGAATTGTGCATGGTTCCACTGTGGCAACCAATGCTCTTCTAGAGGGAACGTGGGCAAAGACCGCTCTTGTAACAACGCAGGGCTTCCGTGATGTTCTGGAAATTGGGCGACAGAATCGCCCAAAACTGTACGATCTGTTCTTCGAGCGACCCTTCCCTATGGTTTCACGAGATCTTCGCTTTGAGGTAGCGGAGCGGGTAGATGCTCAGGGAAACGTCATCCGGCCATTAGTAAGAGAGGATGTACAGCAACTGCTCCCCCGCTTGCGCGAGACGGGTGTGAATGCGGTAGCTGTAGTGTTTCTTTTCTCCTACCTGAACCCAACACATGAGCAGGCAATCGGGGATTCTATCGCTACCGCCTTGAACATACCAGTGATCCTGTCCAGCGACATCTTCCCTGAGTTTCGCGAGTTTGAGCGAACGTCAACTACGGTGGTGAGCGCGGCCCTTCGACCGATCATCGGAGACTACCTAACCTCGTTGGAAGGCGGCGCAAGCGAGAACGGATTGACTACCCGCTGGCAGATCATGCAGTCGAATGGAACTATTACCAGCACGGATTATGCCCAAACAAACCCCGCGCGGATCCTCCTCTCCGGTCCGGCGGCAGGAGTTGAAGGAGCCCGAGTAGTTGGCAAGCTTACTGGGTTCAACGATCTGATCACATTAGATATGGGAGGGACAAGCTGCGATGTCTCGCTCATCCGGGATGGCATTCTCAGTCGGACGACAACAGGGCAAGTCGGCAGCTACCCGGTAGCGCTTCCGATGGTCGACATCCACACCATAGGGGCTGGAGGGGGAAGCATTGCCTGGATCGATCGTGGCGGCGCCTTGCGTGTCGGGCCACAAAGTGCGGGGGCATCCCCTGGACCAGCCTGTTACGACCATGGCGGCCTGGAACCGACGGTTACCGACGCTCACCTTGTGCTGGGGCATCTTCTTGCCTCCTATCCCGTTGGGGAACTCGATAATCTTAACATAGCTGCCGCAAGAACGGCAGTGGACAAAATAGCCAATCCGCTCGGTATCACAGCTGAAGAAGCTGCTCTTGGTATGCTTGAAATAGCGGATGCCGCCATGGAGCGAGCGATTCGGGTAATCTCGATTGAGCGGGGATACGATCCGCGTGAATTCTCCCTCCTCGCTTTCGGCGGCGCTGGTCCATTGCACGCTGTCTCTATCGCCCAACGGCTTGCCATTCCTAGGGTAATCGTTCCTGCCGTAGCCGGCGTGCTGTCTGCGTTCGGTCTCGTTGCCGCGGAGGTCGGACACGATCTCAGCCAAGGCGTTCTACGGCCGTTGCATGAGTGCGAGCCGGCAATGATTGAGGGAATTCTTTCGCAGTTGTGTGAACGTGCGCAAATCGAGCTCACAGCGGAAGGGGTAGAGAAAGGAGCGATTCGCTTCCACATTTCAGCGGATCTGCGCTACTTGAGACAGGCACATGAGCTCAACGTGCCACTCCTGGACCTAAGTGCAAAGGATACCGAACCATCGGCGATTGACACCATGTTCATGAGCCGGATTGTGTCAGCGTTCCACGTGGAACACTTCCGGCGGTATGGACATGCTGCCAACGAGGAAGCCATAGAACTAGTTGCCTTAAGGGTACGCGCGGTGGGACCTCCAACAGAAGTGTCACCTACAGGAACACTCAGGGAAAAAGAGCAGGAATACGAAACAACAAGGGTGAATTCCTGGTTCACGAAGGAAGGCCCGATGGAAGCGCATGTGGTACACCGTAGCGATCTTCTCCCCGAGAGCGACCTCGTTGGGCCGTCAATCGTGTTTAGTGAAGATACAACAACCCTTCTGCCACCAGGAACGAGTGGTCGGATCGATAAGCACGGTAACCTGATCTTGGAGATCCGATGATGAAAAATGCTGTCTTGATTGATCCGATCACCCTCGAAGTGCTGCGGCACGCTCTTACTGCTGTGGCAGAAGAGATGAACGCGAACCTGATTCGTACCGCTTACAGTCCCAATATCAAGGAGCGCCATGATTGTTCCTGCGCGATATTCGACCGACATGGAAGGATGGCAGCACAGGCTGAGTCAATTCCCGTACACCTCGGAGCGATGCCTTTCTCCGTTGCGGAGGCCATTCATAGGATTTCGACCTTCCACATTGGGGACGTCATTGTCCTCAACGATCCCTACTTTGGGGGTGCGCATCTACCTGACATCACCTTCATCGCACCTGTTTTTGTAGAGAGGGTATTGTTCGCCTTTGTCGCTTGTCGCGCACACCACGCCGACATCGGTGGAAAGGAGCCAGGGAGTGTGGCTGGAGATACTACGGAGATCTATCAGGAAGGGTTGCGTATCCCCCCAATAAGCCTGTGGAGGGAAGGTCATCTCGATCAAGATCTCGTCGATCTTATCTTATTGAACGTACGTACTCCCCAGGAACGAATGGGTGACCTACGAGCCCAACATGCGGCTTGTGAGACTGGAATCGAGCGAATGCAGGCCCTGGCCACTCGTTTCGGAGCCGGTCTATTGAGTAGCGGGATGAAAGCAGTCATGGCCTATTCCGAGCGCCGGATGCGTGCAGAGATTGCCCAACTTCCAAAGGGTACCGCCACCTATGAAGATTTCCTCGATGGTGATGGAATTACCGACAATCCGATCCGGATTGTCGGTAAGGTGACGATTCGTGATAAAACGGTGCAAGTTGACTTCACAGGTACAGCCCCAGTTACGGCCGGTCCGGTGAATGCAGTCTATGCAGTGACCGCCTCGGCAACATACTTCACGATACGGGCGCTTACTGATCCTGAGATCCCTCCAAACGCCGGATGCTACCTGCCAATTGAGATCGTTGCACCGTCGAACACTGTGGTTAATGCCAATCCGCCAGCACCAGTGGTGGGAGGCAATCTAGAGACGTCACAACGCATCGTTGATGTAATCCTCGGTGCGTTCGCCCAGCTCTGTCCGCGGCGAGTGATTGCTGCCTGTCAGGGGACGATGAATAACCTCACCATTGGCGGGGTGAATCCAACAACTGGTGAGCCCTACACCCTGTATGAGACAATTGCGGGCGGATTTGGGGCGCGGCCGAACATGGACGGGGTTGATGGCGTGCATTCTCATATGACGAATACATTCAACACACCGGTGGAGGCGCTAGAGACTGCCTACCCTCTTCGTGTCGAACGGTACGAGTTGATTTCAGGGAGTGGTGGCAAGGGCCGTTTTCGTGGCGGGTTGGGGATACGCCGGGATATCACAGTCATCGGCCACACGGCACGCGTTTCGCTGCTCGCCGACCGACGGCAAACACAGCCGTATGGATTGAATGGTGGTGAGCCTGGAAAAGTGGGAGAAAATGTGTTGATTCGGAGTGGTAAAGAGATACCACTTCCCGGAAAAGGCGCTGTCACGCTGCACGCAGGGGAAACGGTAAGCCTGCGCACTCCAGGTGGCGGAGGGTACGGGAATGCTGCTGAACGCGACAGAGGGGCCATCGAGCGTGATCGCCGCGAAGAGAGGATGTGCTGAGTAAGACTATTTCTCAATGAACAGGGACGGAACTTTTCATATACTCTACAAGAAAAGCGGAGAAAGAAGCGTAGCATTTGACCCTCACGGAGGAGGAGGATTGATGAATAAGCACAAGGAAAGGATCTGCGCATACATCGATGAAATTAGGGAGCAGCTCTTCAATGTAAGCAAGGATATCTACGATCATCCAGAGCTGAAGCTTGAGGAACACAGGGCATCAAAGCTACTTGCTGAACACCTGCGCCAAGTAGGATTTTCCGTCCAGCTTGGCGTTGCAGGACTACAGACAGCTATCGAGGCCGTTCACCCAGTAGCGACCGCTGGTCCTACAGTCGCGATTCTTGGCGAATACGACGCCCTGCCTGGGATCGGACACGCCTGCGGACACAACTTGATTGCCGCAGCCGCCCTTGGCGCGTGTCTTGCCCTCGGGCAAATCAAAGCCGAGCTTTCAGGGAGACTTATCTTCTTCGGCACTCCAGCAGAAGAAGGAGGTGGCGGTAAGGTGATCATGGTTGATGCTGGTCTGTTCAACGACGTCGATGCGGCAATGATGTTTCATCCTTCCTCAAATACAGTGGTGCAGCGTGGCAGTTTGGCAATCACCGAAGTCGAGATTAAGTTCGCGGGCAAGGCGGCACACGCGTCTGGTTCACCGGAGAAGGGAATAAACGCCTTAGATGCGGTCATTCAGACATTCAACGGCATCAACGCCTTACGTCAGCATATTAAGGATGGAGCGCGCATTCATGGAATCATCTCCGATGGAGGGGAAAAGCCAAACATTGTTCCCGAACATGCAGCTGCCTCGTTCTATGTACGTGCACAACAGACTGATTACCGCGATGAGCTTCTAGAGAAGCTACACAATTGCGCTAAGGGAGCGGCCCTTTCCACAGGCGCAACTCTATCTTTTGAGACAGTGGGACACGCCTATAAGGCAATGCGCCCGAGCCATGTTTTGGGAGACTTGTTCACACATAATCTGGAGGTGCTGGGCGAACCACTAAACCCGCCCTCGGCCGGTGCCGGAATGGGGTCCACTGATATGGGTGACGTTACTCACGCCGTTCCCGGGATTCACGCGTATATCCAAATCTGTGGAGAAGAAGTCGCCGGCCACTCGCTCGAGTTTGCTAAGGCTTCAATATCCAAGCGTGGTCAAGAAGCAATGCTTACCGCCGCCAAGGCATTAGCAATGACAGCAGTTGATCTATTCACAGATCCCAAGGCGGTAACGCAGATAAGAGAGGAGTTTCAATCATCTTAACCTATGGTAGCGGATCGTATCCACCAGGATGGAAGGGGTGACAACGCAGAATGCGGCGCAATACGAGATAGCTGCCCTTAACTGAACCATATTTATGGATAGCTTCTTTTCCGTATTGCGAACAGGTCGGATAGAAACGACACCTCCGCCCGAAAACAGGAGAAAGATATCTTTGGTAAAGCACTATCCCACATACTAACCACTTCCTTAACATGTCCACAGCTTATCTTCTTTCTCTTCCCTTGACAAGGAGCTCAGACTATGCTATAATATTTTTAGCAGTTAACTAGTGAGACTGCTAATTCCGCGATTTAGGAGGTAGTTAATATGTCTAGAACACTTGCCAGGATATGGAATGAGCCGCTGCTATTAGGGACGGGCCTCTCTCGAATGTTGGATGAGTTCTCTCGCGACTTTAGTCACGTGGGTTTCGATATTGCACCGAGTTTTGGCCGAAGTGACGTCTACGAGCAGAACCACAACCTAATCTTTGAAGCTGAGCTTCCTGGGATGAAAAAGGAAGATATCGCAATCAAGGTGGAGGACGACCAGCTATGCATTTCCGGTGAAATGAAGAGAAACGAGAAAGTAGGAGAAGAGAACTATTTCCGCATGGGGCGTCGCTATGGGCGCTTCCAGCGATCTTTCCCTCTTCCTTCCAATGTTATTGACAGGGATAGAATCACTGCGAGTGTTGAGAATGGAATACTCAGAGTTTCTGTTCCACTGAAAGAATCGCTGAAAGAGCGAGAAAAAGCGATTGACATCAAGGTTAAGTAATAAGTCTTAGTAACAATGAGAGTGAGAAAGCCTCGGCAAATTGCCGGGGCTTTCTTCTTTAGGTTGTTGTGCGCGGCGAGCAGAAAGAGGCACGACGCGCTCGCGTTTTAGAAAGATGCGCAAACAACTACTAGTGTTGCCCAGGAAAGGTAAGCAACCACCAAGGTAACTACAAGTCGGCCTGTTCATTGCTAGAAAGCTGTGTCAGCCCATGCATTGCTGAGTGCAATGTTGCATATGCACAGCCTTAACTGTTGACAAGAATCAGCAAATGGAGGGGATATCTTGGCATAGGGACAGCAGGAAGTTGACAAGGCAATTCAGATAGATAGTATATTGAAAAGAACAACGAAAAAGGGGGTGTGATAGCAGCAATCGTAACCACGTTCATGAGTGTTTCGGCACAGCACGGGGAATTCAATGCTAAGCTTAGGAGGTTTGAGAGATGTTTAGAAGAAGTTTGCTAGTGATGTTGAGCGTAGTTCTGGTTGCAGCCTTTTCCTTGACAGTTTTGGCTTCGCCGGAAGATGGAGTTTTGGTGTTTGGCGCTACAGGAGAGCTGCGAACGCTTGATCCACACGTTTCAGTGGACAACAATGCGTGGCGCGCTATCTATTATTGTTACGATCGCTTAGTGGAGTTCAAGCTGGGAACTACCGAGCTAGTCCCAGGGTTGGCCACATCGTGGGATATCGCAGATGATGGGCTTACGTACACTTTTCATCTTCGGGAAGGCATCAAGTTCATCGATGGGACGCCATTCAACGCTGAAGCGGTAAAGTTCAACTTCGACCGCCTATTTGCTATGGGACTTGCTCCTTCAGGCACATTCGGATTTATTGATAAAGTTGAAGTGGTGGATGACTACACGGTGAACTTTGTCTTGAAGGAAGCGTTTATCCCCGGCATTTCAAGTTTTGCCACCGATCAAGGATGCATCGTCAGTCCTGGAGTGATGGAACAGGAGGTAGCAGGGGATTGGGCTCAAGATTGGCTAGCGGAGCATTCAGCAGGAACAGGACCCTTTTACGTCGATGAGTGGACCCACGGAGTCCGGGTTGTCCTTGCCAGGAATGACAGCTACTGGGGTGAACCAGCCAAGCTGGAAAAAGTGAGTATAAGGTACATTCCAGAAGCAGCCGATCTTCGGATGCTTCTTGAGACTGGCGAGGTCGATATAGGAGAGAAGCTTACCGTAGACCAAATTGAGGCCATGAAGGGAACGCCAGGCATTGCTGTATTCGAAGCGCCCTCCTTCTGCTGCCACTATGTATACATGAACTGTCAGAGGCCCTATCTGAATGATGTCAGGGTGCGACAGGCCATTTCCTACGCGGTTAACTACCGGGGAATCACCGACGATCTGTGGCGGGGAACAGCTACCCAAATGCGGGGGCCGATTCCGGTAGGACTGGTTGGCCATGACGAAAATGTCTTCCAGTATCAGCAAGATCTAGAGAAGGCAAGAGAGCTCCTAGCCGATGCAGGATACCCGGGCGGCGGGTTCACCCTCAAGATCATGCACGCCCCCGTCATCCCAGAGTGGCGACCTATGGCGCTAGTTATTCAGGAAGGCTTGGCCGAGATCGGCATCAAGCTTGAAATTGAAAGCTATGCTTGGGCCACGCTACGTGACAAATTGAATACGGGAGACTTCGATCTATCTCACGGCTATTGGACCCCAGACTACGCGGACGCTGATATGTTTACCTGGTTCTGGTTCTACTCCCAAAACTGGGGGCTAGCTGGTAATCGCTCATGGTACAAGAATGTCGTGATGGATAACCTTGTCACCCAATCGCGGATAGAAGTGGACCCAGACAAACGATTGGCGCTTTTCCAGGGCATTCAGTGGATCGCTGTGAGTGATGCCGTTTACCTCTATCTCCTGCAGACGGACTACCAGATTGTGATGCGTGATTGGGTAAAGGGTTATGTTTACAACCCAATGTTACTTAACATGCCCAATTTCCCTGGTATGTACATCGAGAAGTAGGAAAACCAGAGAGGAGAAATCTGCGGAAGGACAGCTGCTTGAGCCAAAAGCGGTTGTTCTTCCGTATTAACAAGATACGATGAGTCCCCTAACATACATCATTAGACGGATGTTCTTGGTCATTCCGATTGTCCTTGGTGTGTTGAGTATTACCTTCTTGATTTCCCACATAGTTCCTGGCGATGCAGCTCAACTAATGGCTGGCCCCAGGGCTACACCAGAGATAATTGAACGTATACGCCGTGAGAGTGGTCTTGATCGCCCGCTTTATGTCCAGTTTGGTATGTATATTTCCGAGCTATTCAAGGGAAACTTAGGAAAATCGATTCTCACAAGGCGCCCAGTCTTAGCAGACATTGTCGATTACTTTCCGGCTACATTCGAGCTCACAACTGTAGCGATGTTGTTCACCGTCATCGTGGGAATCCCACTAGGGATCATATCAGCTGTTCATAAGGACAGAATATTGGATCAGCTTAGTCGGCTAGGTTCTGTTATTGGTGTTTCCATGCCGATATTTTGGCTAGGACTACTGCTGATGTTGTTTTTCTACGTGAGACTTGGAATACTCCCTGGCCCAGGGCGAATTACCGGAGAGCCGCCCGTGCACATAACGGGCCTGTTCATTTTGGATAGTGTGCTTGCTGGAAACTGGCGAGCTTTGGGGGACTCTCTCTCTCATCTTGTGATGCCTGCATTTGTCCTTGGATACGCAGTACTTGCACGGGTTGTGCGAATGATGCGTTCAAGTATGCTTGATGTGTTCAGCCAGGATTACATACAAACGGCTCGCGCGAAGGGTCTTAGAGAGCGTGGCGTGATCCGTAAACATGCTCTGAGAAACGCGTTGATCCCAACCCTTACAGTCATCGGTCTCTCTTATGGCGAACTTCTGGGTGGAGCAGTGGCCACTGAGCTTATCTTTGCCTGGCCGGGAATGGCCCACTATGTCGTTGGTTCCATGAGAACACTGGATTTCCCAGCCGTTATGGGCGTCACTCTTGTCATTGCCCTTGTTTACATTCTAGTCAATCTTCTGGTGGATATCAGTTATGCATTTATCGATCCTCGAATCCGGTACTGAAGAGAAGCGCTCTCGCAATAGCGAATGGCGGAGAGTTGTTCGCGGCCTTCGAAAAAGTCCCTTGGCAGTTCTTGGATCTGTCATAATAGGGATTCTGATAGCCATAGCAATCTTTGCTCCTTTCTTAGCCCCGTACAGCCCCACTAAGATGCGTTTGTCTGAACGACTATCCCCGCCTAGCAGTAGGCATATCTTTGGCACAGACGATGTAGGGCGCGACATTCTCAGCCGGGTAATATACGGGAGCAGGATCTCTCTCCGCATCTGTACTGTAGTGGTAGGCTTGACAATTGGTATTGGGACCATTCTTGGGGTGACTGCTGGATACTTGGGAGGATGGGTCGATGAGCTTATTATGCGCATTAGTGATGTGTTTCTTGCCTTTCCAGCTCTCATTCTCGCTATGGCAATTGCTGCGGCCCTTGGGCCTAGCCTCGAGAATGTTATCCTTGCCATGGTAGTGATCTGGTGGCCACGCTATGCGCGAGTTGCTAGGGGACAAGTCCTTGTACTTCGAGAGATCGACTACATGGTCGCTGCCAAGGCCATAGGAATCAGTGGAGGCCGTACCTTCATCCACCATATCTTGCCCAACTGCATCTCCCCTATCATAATTCAGGCCACACTCGACCTTGGCGAGGTACTCCTCACCGCGGCAACCCTGAGCTTTATAGGGTTTGGGGCACAGCCTCCTACGCCTGAATGGGGCGCAATGATCAGCTTGGGGCGAAATTACCTAAGGGATAACTGGTGGTACGCTACCTTTCCCGGGCTGGCTATTCTAATAACGGTGATGGGATTTAACCTATTAGGAGATGCGGCAAGAGATGTCCTAGATCCACGACTTCGACGTAGCCCCTGATGTGATGATTAGTACAATTGGGCTCTCTCTGGAGAGTTGTCCCGATCATTCTCTACACGGAGCTACGTGATATTTGAAAGGGAGGAAGAGAACGATGAAAATTGAGAGTATCGAAGTCTACAAAGCAGATATCCCCCTGAAAGAACCGTTTCGCATCTCTCTTGGAGAGATTGAGGTAGCAAAAAACATCTTTGTCAAGATTAACGCTAACACGCACCTCTTTGGTATGGGAGAAGCTAGTCCATTTCCGTTTATTGTTAGTGAAACGCAGGCGAGCGACATTGCCGCTGCCCATGATCTGGCTCGGCTATTGATTGGGAAGGATCCACGAGAGATCGAGAACCGCTTGTGTGAGTTAACCGGCTACCTTCCTCATAGCCCGACCATAATCTCCGCCTTTGACATGGCGCTCTATGATCTCGTGGGCAAGATAGCGAATCTGCCCTTGTACGCGCTACTAGGGGGCGGCAAGCGTGCGTTAGTAACAGATCGTACTGTGGGTATCAATACTCCCGACAAGATGGTAGAAGATGCATTGGCATTTAAGGAACGTGGTTTCCCCGCAATCAAGGTTAAACTAGGCACGACTGCACCGGAAGACATCGATCGCATTCGACGGATCCGCAAAGCGTTGGGACCCAAGATTCCATTGCGCATTGATGCTAATCAAGGATGGGACTATGTTACCGCATTGCAGGCCCTAAAGGGGATGGAAGATCAAGGTATTCAGTATTGTGAACAGCCTGTAGCTATCTGGGATTTTGAATCGATGCGAAGGATCAACTCTCAGGTCACGATTCCCATCATGGCCGATGAATCAGTCTTTGATGACCACGATGCCTACAAATTAATCTCGATGGGAGCTTGTGACTACCTGAACATCAAACTAGCCAAATCTGGAGGTATCTACGTTGCGCTGAGGATCAACGCGGTCGCTGAAGCGGCAGGTATGCAGTGCATGGTGGGGTGCATGAATGAGACAAGCCTCGCGCTGACAGCAGCTGCTCACCTCGTCTCTGCGCGTACCAATATCAAGTTTGCCGATCTTGACAGCGCCGACTTGCTACAAGAAAACCCTGTTCTTGGAGGAATCACCTACAACAAAGGTGGTAAGATCACCATCTCCGATGCCCCAGGGATTGGCGCCACGATAGACCCCGCGTTTCTAAAAGGCCTAGAATCATTTGTTGTGAAATGAGCGGGCAACACTGTTTCTTCTTCAGTAGAGGAGCAAGATAACGAAATGACTACAGATATCAAACAGATGGGATCACCACTTGCCGCAAGAATGATTATCAATAAGCGCGAGGTAGACTACTTCTGCGGAACCAGCTACTATGCGCTGCACGGCGACCCAAGAGTGATTGCCGCAGCATGCAAAGCACTCCACGAGTACGGCACGGGACCAGGAACCCTAATGGACAGCCCGCCACTTGTCGAGGTAGTAGCAAGAGCGGCCAGCTTCTTCGAAACAGAGAGTGCGCAGTACATCGTCTCAGGTTATCTTGGCGACATGTTGCTGACACAGGCTTTGAGCAACGATTATGACATGGTGTTTGTCGATGATAGTTCGCATTACAGTGTCTTTGACGGGATTCGTTCAACAGGAAAGCGGATTATCCCTTTTTCTCACCTGGACCCAGAGGATCTGATACAGAAGCTGCGTGAGAATCTGAAACCTAAACAGATTCCCCTTGTCATGTCAGATGGTGTTTTCCCTATGACGGGTGCCATCGCTCCATTAAGGGAATATGTAAAAGCGCTAGCTCCTTACGAAGGCGCGCTGTTGTGTGTGGATGACTCGCATGCTGTTGGAGTAATCGGAGAAAAAGGGCAGGGAACGCTCGAGTACTGCGGAGTACAGGGAGACAACTGCTATATTGCGGGAACCCTTAGTAAGGCATTCGGTGGTCTCGGAGGAATCATCCCCGGCAATAATGAGCTAATGGAGAAGATCAGCCACAATGTGAGAATACCAGCCGGCGCCAGCCCTCCGTGTACAGGTGCAGCCGCAGCCTCTGCAATGGGGCTCAAGATAGTATCTGAGCATCCCGAAATGCGAATGCAATTGTGGGATAATGTTGCTTCTATGCGCAAGGGACTGCGCCAGTTGGGAGTTGACGTGCCAGATTCACCGGTTCCTATCGTTCCTGTCACTGGCCTTTCCGGGGTAAACCTAAAGCAGGTTCAGCATAGCTTGGAAGAGAAAGGAATTGTCGTAGCTCACGTTCCCCCGCGAGGCTATTCCGATGCTCCTGACAAGGAATCTTTGCGAATCGCCGTCTTCTCTACCCATACGCGGGAACAGATCGACAAGCTCTTAGCATCCTTGGCCAAGCTACTATGAAGTTCATTCCAAACGGCCAGAGATCGATTCCTGTTAAGCATGGCTAACGGAAGCTGAAGTGTGCCAGATCAGCTTGTTTTTTGTTGAACGCCTACCGCGGGCTAGAGACTCTAAACAGTTGAGAAGGGATGCTTATTCTTCAGCCTGGATGGGCAAATGCCGCACATTTGCTAATCGCGGTACGCATGGGTAATTGGCATTCTTCGCCCCATGCCGAAGGTCTTCTTGGAGACCTTAATCGCAGGAGGGAGCTGGTTTCGCTTGTATTCGCTTTGGTAGTACCGGCAAAGGATGTCGTTTACCACTGCTTCGGGGAACCCCTGGGCGACTAAGTCATTGCGCGAAGCATTATTCTCAATCAATTCATGAAGGATCGCATCAAGCAACGGATATGGAGGAAGATCATCTTGGTCGCGCTGCCCCGGTCGCAGCTCAGCGCTAGGAGGCTTGTCTACAATGTGTTCTGGGATCCTTTCTCTCATTTCTTTGGCAAGGTCATAGACCTGTGTCTTATATAAATCAGCGATTGGAGCAAGTGCGCCAACTGTATCTCCATACAGCGTGTTGTACCCTACCGCAATCTCCGATTTATTTCCTGTGGCCAGGATTAGGGCATTCTGCTGATTGGCGAGTGTCATCAGAAGCGTTCCGCGTGTACGTGCCTGCAGATTCTCAGCGCTGAGCCCAGTCACAGGATACGGCAATACACGATGAAAGGCTGAAACTGCCTCTGTTATTCCAATTTCCACGAGCTCTATCCCCAGGGTCCTCGCCAAGGCTCTGGCGTCTTCTTTACTTGTCTCTGAGGTGATTCTGCTGGGAAGAAAGACTCCGGTTATTGCCGCTTCACCGAGCGCTTCAGTAGCCAGTGCAGCAACTACAGCAGAGTCAAGTCCTCCAGAGATACCAATGATTACTTGTTTGAAACCGTTCTTCTGTACATAGTCATGAATTCCAAGCACTAGCGCTCGATGAATCAAATCAATTGAATGCTGAGTCTGCTGCCTGACTGGTATCAACTTTTCTAGGTCTAGAACAAACAAACCTTCGCTGAAATAAGGGGCTTCGAATAGGAGATCGCCTTCCTGTCCTATGACGAAGCTTCCTCCTTCATAGACCAATCCATCCTGCGCACCAACAAGGTTAACACAAATTAGCCTAACTCCATTTTCCTTTGCGCTCTTTGCCGCAAGCTTGCGGCGATCGATTTGTAGGCCGTCAACAAATGGTGACGCAGAGATATTGATCACGACCTGTGCTCCCAGACTTGCCTGAACATCCATAGGCCCATCATTAGCCCACAGATCCGCACATACATTGATCCCTAACCTTATTCCACGGAAATCGAACACATGCGCACCGAGCCCAGAGGTAAAATATCGTCCGTGACTACAAATGTCATGCGATGAAACGATGAGTTGGCTCTCCTTGCCAATCAACGCGCCATCGCTAAAGAAGAATGCGCTGTTGCCAAGGTCGAGTCCTTCTCTGTCTCCCACTAAACAAGGACCGTTCCTCTTAGCCCGCCGTTCCGTTGCGCAAGACGAGATAGCCCCAACAATCACGCCAATCCCTGTAGACGAAGAAGCAACATCCCCCAGTGCTCGCTGCACCTGTTCGACAAATCCTCGTCGCCAGAGAAGATTCTGTGGTGGAGATCCAACTAGCGACAGCTCGGGGAAAATAACAAGGTCACT
Organism: Candidatus Bipolaricaulota bacterium; assembly: GCA_030612175.1. GTDB lineage: Bacteria > Bipolaricaulota > Bipolaricaulia > UBA7950 > UBA9294 > JAUVYF01. The sequence goes on from JAUWOJ010000001.1 coordinate 39,660, forward strand.
GCCAGCACATCGTGCCCTCTCAATGTGAGAAAGGACTAGTTTCAAGTTCTGGTCAATCGCCCCGACAAGAGGATTTATTTGAGCAATTCCAATGCGCATGGCTGGATTATAGGCTGCATAGGTCTGTTGATCCACTCTGTTCAGCGAACGACAGACTATCAACGAAACGGTAAAGGTTCCTCACTTGTTCATCATCAAGGCGTGCAATCTTCCCTGGTACTAGATCATCGAGGCTCACCGGTCCGATCGCGACTCGCTTAAGGCGAATGATTCTAAGATCGAAATGCGAGAATAGACGTTTGATTTCGTGTTTTCTTCCCTCAGCCATGGTTATACATATACGCATCGGGTTTCTCTTCAGCTCACCCTTGACGATGCGCAACACCTCTTTGTCTTCCGTAATACCATGCTGCATTTCCAAGAGAATCTGGTCCACTCTACCCGCCACGGGGAAGTGGGAAAGCCAAACCACATATCTTTTTTTCACTTGGTATCGAGGATGACTTAGACGCTGCACAAGCTTTCCGTCATTTGTCAGCAGGAGGAGTCCCTCAGCATCCTGGTCAAGGCGACCAGCCCACGTATAACCAATGAATCCTTCGGCGCGTAGGATACGGCCTACTGTATTCCCACAGTGCGGGTCATCGTGACTACACAGAACGCCAACTTGCTTATGGTACTTATAGACACGGTGTTGTGGAGAGAGAATACTCAAAGGATATCCACGTAGGCGAAGCTCCCCAAGTCTACTAGGAATGATTCTAAGGAAGGGATTGCGCACTGTTTCTCCATTTACATCAATTTCACCAGCATCGATAAGGGCACATGCTTTTCGACGTGAGATCCCTGCGTGCATCTGCACCAGTTTGAGCAGTTTCAGCGTAGGTTTGTCTTTCATAACTATAAGAGATACCTTACTATTCTGAAAAGATCAAGGTCGCAGTGAACACGAATTGCCAGCATATCACCAAACTCCTACAGCTTCTATTTTCTGGTGTGTTTGTGCATAATGAGGCATCCTACACCAAACAGGAGGTACATGCGCTATTCTGTTGAACAGATTCCATTGGGAGATCGGCGCCTGCGCTTATTTGTCAGAGTTCCTTGGCAAATTCACTATGGCGATCCTAATTGGACCCCACCACTTCGCGCCGATCTATTGGGAAGCCGTATCCTGTGTATTACTGGTCAGCTTACTCCAGAACACCCCTATCATCAGAATGCCGACGTAACCCATTTCCTTGCACGATCAGGAAAACGTCTCTTAGGTCGGGTTTCGGTGGCAATCAATCACAGATTCAACGAATACCACAACTCTTCTATTGGTTTCTTTGGTTTCTTCGAGACAGCCAATAACTTTGCAGTAGCCCGTGCTCTTCTAGATAATGCTCGCGACTGGCTTGGCGCAAGAAGAATCGATGTGATGCGTGGACCAGGCGGGTACTCCACAGCCACACACGAGCCAAATCAGGGTGTTCTCATTGACGGTTTCAATACACCACCAACAATAGAACTAACTCACAACCCTCCTTACTATGGCGAATTCCTTGAGCGCTACGGGCTTGCTAAGGTCAAGGATTATCACGCCTATTGGATTGAGCTTGGGAACAAGTCACAGAAACGTCTGGAGCGGCTCGCGCATGCCATTCTTGCTCGACGGGACATCAAGATGCGTCAACTCAATCTTTCCTGCTTGCGCGAAGAGGTTGACCGCATCGTCGAAATCTACAACAAAGCGTGGGTGAACAACTGGGGATTCCTTCCTTTGACCGATACTGAAGCAGAAGCCATAGCAGCAAGCCTAAGAATAGTTGCTGATCCTGGGTTGATACGTTTCGCATATGTGAGTGGTGAGCTTGCGGCTGTATTGGGTGCGATCCCTGATCCCAATGTCTGTTTGCGGCCTTGCTGGAAGCGTCCTCTTGACACTGATGTGGGAAGGGTTTCCCGTCTTGTGTTTGGTCGCCGACGCATTGATCGTACTCGCCTGATGTTCTTCGGAATTTGCCCCCAGTTTCGCAAGCTTGGAATCGATGCTGTGCTTTACCACGAAGTACTTTCCTACGCTTTGAATCGCGGATACCGTGCATGTGAACCATCGATGCTGTTAGAAGACAATGATCTCATCCTGCGCGCAAGTGAATCGATGGGGGGGCGCCGCTATAAAACCTGGCGAATCTATGAAATGCCTCTGTAGAAGCTTGTTTAACGACAAGTTGCTTTCCTCTTATGAATGGCGCTACGGTTAAAACCACAATGAAAGTGATTGGACTTGCAGGAGAGGCTGGATGTGGAAAGAGTGCAGTGGCTCACAAGCTTTCCCAGCAAGATGATGTCACATACGTCGATCTAGACAAGATTGCCTGGCAAACCTATCGACCATGTACGTTGGTTTACAGGCAGCTCATTGCTCGATACGGCAATCAGATCCTCCGCTCAGATGGTGAGATCTCTCGGGGCAAGCTTGGCAGAATTGTCTTCTCTGACGCAAAGGCGCTCGATGATCTGAATGCGATAGTCCATCCGGCAGTGAACAATCACTTACAGCGAATCATCGAGAACGAAAAAGCCCGGAGTACGGAGCTCGTCGTTGTCGAAGGCGCACTTCTTGCCTCATCTCCATATGTGGATGACTCCTTGTTTGATGTTGTCATATGGCTTGAAGCAACACAAAAGACGCGCACACAACGCCTTAGAACGGCTGGACGCGCGAAACATGGAGAACGAAGGGTGCCCCGTCTAGAACGTTCTAACGTTGTCACAGTCAGTGCCGAGGGTACTGTAGACCACATTGCGGATCAGATCCTTGAAGTTGTCAGGAGTCTGGGACACTAGCTGCTCTAGTCCTGTTCTTACCCTGTTCTTCCTGGGATTGCGATGCTTGCACTACCAGGATTTGCCACTACCCTTCAGCTTGACATGGCGACAGAATTCTGCTATTTTTATTTCAAATGGTTTTGCAAAAGACGGTTGACAAACAAGGGACGCCTAATCATTCTAACTTGGCCAGGGTCTTCGTCGCATTAAGAGAAACCCATCAGCTCACGAAGAAGCGTCTTTGCTTTCAGTTGGGACTCAGTCGGCCAACAATAGATAAGGCCATCGAGAAACTTCTGTCTTGTGGCTTGGCGAAGCGCGATGGGTGTGGTCCTTCCGCAGGCGGTCGACGGGCTGTGTTCTATGCGCTCAATATGCAGGCAGGGTCTATTATCGGGTGCGATCTTGAATTACCAGAACTGAATCTTGTCATAAGCGGTTTGGATGGCATACCAATCACCGCAAGGAGCATCACTTTATCTGATGATTGTATTGCTGATCCTCGAAGAACCTTCGGATTGATGAACGTAAACGCAGTGGAAATGATTGAAGAGCTAGAAAGTGGTGCTGACAAACTGATCGGTCTCGGTCTCGGTGTTCCTGCTTTCCTAGGAGAGAATACGATAAGCATTTCTGGTCAAAGCTTACCTCAGTGGGCGCGTGTACCAGCACAATCCATCCTAGAACAGCTGTTGAACATTCCAGTGTCTGTTGAAAATGACGTCAATTGCATGGCGATGACTGAGCATTACGAGGCCAACCATGGTGACAAGGTAATGGGGTATATCGCGTTACGAAAGGGCTTGAAAGGCAGTATTAGGATGGGGGCAAGCATCTTGTTAGATGGCAAGGTCTTCCACGGAGGAAACGGAAACGCTGCCTTACTCCAGAGTGCTTACGTAGACAGAAGTGAACTGGAGACAATCAGGCAGAACGACCCCTGCGCAACGCTTGGCTCCAGGCAGGTAGTTGCAGTGCTTGTTGACCGGTTAGTTGCACCGTTAATCCACATGGTCAGGCTTCTCGACCCAAATCGACTGGTTATCGATGCATCGATTCTCAAACAAGGAGAGAAGTTCTTTATCCATGAGATTAGAGAAAGACTAAACGCTGAGCTAGGTAGTGGCTTCAGTTGTAGAATAGAGATGAGTAATGTAGAAGATCGCTCTCTCAATTGTGCCAAGGGAGCAGCCCTACACGCGTTACACCAGCTTTTCAATCAACCTGTGGAGTTAATTGAAAGATTGGCAGGTTCCGCATCTTAAGATTCAGGAGGTGATAGTAGAAACTGGACTGGTACTTAGATGAAGTCGGAATAAAGAAAAAGAAGAGCTTAAGGAGGAAAAAATGCTAAGAAAGATATTGGCTATGGCAGCAGTTCTTTCACTCGTAGGTGCTGTTGGTATCTTGGGATTTGCTCAAAAGCAAGTCGTAATTGCAGTGGTTTGGAGTGGAGCAGAACTCGAGGCATTCGAGAAGACGTTGATTCCATTCGAGGAAGATACAGGAATCGATGTGGTTATCGAAAGTGTAGGCCGAGATTTGCCAGCAATCCTTGTCACACGACTGGCGGTCGGCAATCCGCCGGACTTGGCGGCAATGCCAAACCCAGGACAGATGAAGGAGTTCGCTAATCAGGGAGCACTGGTAGCGCTGGATGGAATCGTCGACCTTTCGGAATTGTCGAAGGCATTCATCGATCTCGCTAAGGTAGATGATCGCGTATACGGTTTGTTCATTTCCGCTGACCTAAAGAGCCTTGTTTGGTATAGTCCGAAGGCTTTTGCGGCAAAAGGCTATGAGGTGCCGACAAGTTGGCCGGCCATGATCGAGCTGTGCAACAAGATCGTTGCTGACGGAGGAACGCCGTGGGCCCTTGGCATGGAGTCAGGGGCAGCCAGCGGGTGGGTTGGGACAGACTGGGTCGAGGACATCATGCTCCGAACCGCTGGACCGGATCTCTACGACAAATGGGTCAGCCATGAGATCTCTTGGACCCATCCAGCGGTGAAGAAGGCGTTTGAATACTTCGGACAGATCGTAAACGCGCCGGGATACGTCTATGGCGGAGCAACCGGAGCATTGATGATTTTCTTCGGCGATTCGCCAAATGCACTGTTCACCGATCCCCCTGCAGCGTATATGCACCGTCAAGCCACGTTCATCCAATCCTTCATCCTTACCGCAAACCCCGGCTTAGTGGCGGGCGAGGATTACGATGTCTTCCCGTTTCCGCCCATTTCGCCTATCTTCGGGAACCCCCTCCTTGGAGCAGGGGATCTGATCTCCGCATTTAATGATACCGCGGAGACACGAGCGCTACTTAACTATCTAGCCTCCGCCGAGGCGCAGGGGATTTGGTGCAAGGCACTCGGAAAACTAGCGGTCAATAAGACCGTTGACCCGTCTATCTATCCAGACCCAATCACCGTGAAGGCCGCAGAGATGCTAGCCAACGCGGAAGTATTCCGTTTTGATGGTTCAGATCTGATGCCGGCCGCAGTAGGGGCCGGGACCTTCTGGAGTGGTGTCCTTGACTTTGTAAGCGGGATCCCTCTAGATACTGTCCTTGCGTCAATTGAGGCAAGCGCCATCGACGCCTACACTAAATAGACTCTTAGAAGAGATCGACCGCCTGAGGCCACTTAGCTGTGGCCTTGGGCATCTTCTTCAACAGAAAGAGGGGATACTTTCTTTTGCGTACAGGACGGCTGCAACCCTGGTTATTCATTGGACCGGCGCTCCTTCTACTTAGCTTCTTTCTTGTCTATCCGTCAATCCATACGACGATCTTGTCCTTCTTTGGAAGACCGTACAGTGCGGGTGCGGAAGGATTCATTGGTGTTGAAAATTACAAACACTTCTTTACCGACAGGAGTATGCTTACGGCCTTTCGTAACAACGCGCTCTGGGTAGTCATCTTCACCACGTTTACCGTGTGTTTTGGGCTCATCTTTGCCACACTCCTCGACCGCGTACGCTATGAAAAGATAATCAAGGCAATCGTGTTCATCCCGATGGCAATCTCCATGGTTGGTGCGAGTGTGATCTGGAAGTTCGTCTACGCATTCAGACCCGCCGGCGCCAATCAGGTCGGCCTCCTAAACGCAATTGTAGTCTTTTTTGGAGGGGAGCCAGTTGGATGGCTGATAGAGCGGCCGTGGCTCAACAACTCGTGCTTGATCATCGTTGGAATATGGATTTGGACAGGCTTTTGCATGGTTATCCTCTCCGCAGCGTACAAGAACATTCCCAGGGCACTGATGGAAGCAGCACGAATTGACGGGGCAAGCGAGTGGCAGGTATTCTGGAAGGTAATCCTCCCGATCCTGAAACCAACCATAGCCGTTGTAACCACTACCATGATAGTCTTTGTTCTTAAGATCTTCGATATTGTCTACGTGATGACCAACGGGAACTTCTCTACCGAGGTTATTGCAAACCGCATGTACAAAGAAATGTTCAGTTTCTATCGTTACGGCCGGGCAAGCGCCATTGCGGTTATTCTGCTTCTACTCATCATCCCCGTGATGTTGTTTAACATTCGGCGGTTCAGAGAACAGGAGGCAGTCCGATAATGGCAGGGTTAATGAGAACACTCTCCCGCGGTCCTCTGCACGTGGTGATCATCATCCTAGCCCTCGCGTGGATGCTCCCCACCGCCGGTCTATTGATCACATCATTCCGTACGCCACAAGATGTTGCCCATTCTGGGTGGTGGACTGTCTTTGAGCACCCATTTAACTTCACTCGCTACAGTCTGGAGAACTACAGAGCGGTCATCGAGAAAAGTGGAATGGGACAAGCCTTCCTAAATAGCCTCAAGATAACTATTCCAGGAACAATCATCCCTGTGATGCTTGCTGCCTTTGCCGCATACGCCTTTGCCTGGATGAAGTTCCCTGGTAGGAAGACTCTCTTTCTGATCGTAGTTGCACTGTTGGTAGTTCCGTTACAGATGACCTTTATCCCTATCTTGACCATCTTCAAACAGCTGCGCCTCGGAGGTACCTTACCAGGAATTTGGTTGGCCCACACCGGGTACGGACTTCCGCTAACTGTTTACCTCTTACACAACTTTATTGCCGGCCTTCCAAGTGAACTCTTTGACTCGGCGTCCATTGATGGAGCGTCTTCCTTACAGGTGTTCTTTCGACTGGTGCTACCTCTATCGGTTCCGGCGATCGCCTCAGTGATTATCTTTCAGTTCCTATGGGTGTGGAATGACCTCCTGGTAGCGCTTATGTACCTGGGAGGGACACCCGATGTCGCTCCGGTGACACTGAAAGTAGCAAACCTGGTCGGTTCACGTGGCCAGGACTGGGAGCTCCTCACTGCTGCTGCCTTCGTCTCCATGGCATTACCGCTTATCGTCTTCTTCTCTCTACAACGTTACTTCGTGAGAGGGATCCTTGCTGGCTCGGTAAAGGGGTAGAAAGTGGCGTACGTATCAGATGAACTACGCGATCAGCTTGCAACAGGGCAGATCTTGAGGATATGAACAACCAAAAGCAATAAACGTCCTTGACCGGCAAGTAAATACTGGTATCATTTTTTGTCGAAGCTTGGACTGAGGAGGAATAGATGGGACGAAGAATCGTGGATTATGAGAAGATCGTTGGTAAGGAAAAAATAGAAGAGATAAAGCAACGCGCTCACGAATTGCGAGGCCTCTCCGTGCTGCATGTAAATTCAACATTAGTTGGTGGTGGAGTAGCTGAAATGCTGCAGTCACTGGTCCCTCTGTTTAACGATCTAGGCATCAATACTCGCTGGGAGGTTATTAAGGGAACCCCTCTCTTTTTCAAGATGACGAAAGGATTTCATAATGCCCTGCAAGGAGATGGTCTAAATAGTGGCGAAGCAATGCTAGAGCGATACCTTGAAATCAATAGACGGAATGCACAGCTACTGGATTTCAACTCGGACATTGTCATCATTCATGATCCTCAACCCCTTCCGTTAATCATGAGCCGTACCAAGGGAAGAAACCGCTGGATTTGGCGATGTCACATTGATCTCTCCTCGCCAGACAAGGAAGCATGGAAATTCCTCAGCCCCTACGTAGAGAGGTACGACATTGTCGTTCTCTCGATGCCAGAGTTTGCCCAGTACCTTCCTATACCGCAAGATGTGATCCCTCCTTCTATAGATCCGTTAAGTGAGAAGAACAAGGACTTACCCGAGAACAAGGTAAGAGAAGTCTACCGGAAGTACAAGATACCGATGGACAAACCAGTCATCCTTCAAGTTTCTCGTTTTGATCCGTTTAAGGATCCAGTAGGAGTGATTGAAGCATGCGAATTAGTGAGAAAGAAAGTAGCTTGTAGCCTTATCTTCGCCGGCGGAATAGCCTCAGATGATCCCGAAGGAGCGGAGGTGTTAGCGCGAGTCAGAGAGAGGGCAAATGGAGACCCAGACATCCATATCATTGCTCCTCAAAGTGAACCCATTCCTGATGTAGAGGTAAATGCCCTGCAGCGAGGCGCAGATATTATCGTCCAGAAATCATTGCGTGAGGGCTTCGCTCTTACGGTCACCGAGGCAATGTGGAAAGGGAAGCCGGTAGTAGGCAGCAATGTTGGTGGAATCCCATTGCAGGTTACGGATGGCGTTACAGGCTTTCTGGTTCGCTCAATTGACGAAACAGCTGAACGGATCACTTTCCTGCTACATAACCAGGAACTAGCGGTAGAGATGGGAGAGGTAGGCAGAGAGCAAATTCGCAAGAAGTTTCTCATAACACGGCAGATCAAAGACTATCTGCGACTTATGTCCATTATTGCTCCGTAGATTCTGCTGGTAGGAAAGGAGCGGAAGAAATGAAGGAAACCTACTTAGGGGCATTCGATCTTGGTGGCACAAAAGTCACCGTACTAGTTTCCGATTTATCGGGAAGGATCATAGAGCGGTCGAGAGAATCAACCTCTACTCGGGGAGGGAAGTTCGTTCGTTGGAAGGATGGCACAGCCTACTACGGCATATCTCAGCAGATGGTGGAAATGCTCCGCCGTGCCATGGCCTCTGCCGGGGTTAGCGTCCTCTCCGGGATTGGGATTGGTTCAGCAGGTCCTATCCAAGGGGGAACGATTAGGAACTCAAGCAACATAAAGTTGCAGGGTGTTCCAAAGGATTTCCCTGATAATCCTTTATACATCCCGCTTGTAGAGCCTTTGGCTGAATCTTTTGCAGTTCCTGTCTGCTTAGACAACGACTGCAGCGCTGGTGTACTAGGTGAGCTGTATTATGGCGCTGGTAAGGAGACACTAGACAAGAGCAGATTTCACTTAGTGTATGTAACATTGAGTACCGGCTTTGGTGGCGGCATATGGGATGGTGGACACCTTGTACGTGGCAAAGAAGGGAATACCGAAGTTGGGCATTTTGTTGTACACAAAGGTGGGCTCAAATGCGGTTGCGGAAACTACGGCTGCGTGGAGGCTTACTGTTCAGGAAGCGGAATCGCGAAAAATGCTAGAATCCAACTGGTAAATGAAGGCTTGCCAATGAATGAACCGCTTATGCGCCTGGCTAAGGCTGCCGTAAGTAGCAAAGGATCAAGCTCCTTCTCTGGGACTCAATGGGAATTGCTCGAGTTTATCGATGCTCCCCTAGTCTTCGAAGCAGCTCTATCTGGAGATGGAATCGCTAGAAGGGTTCTCCAAGAAGCATGCTGTCATGGTGGGATTGCTTTGGCAAATATCGCCAATGCGTACGACCCTGATGTTATCAGCTTTGGGGGAAGTATCGCCATAAATCACCCTGAGTTTGTTGAAGAGATGAGAATAGAGATGGAACAGCACCTCAATGTTGGCTCTCCAGAGATACAGATCACCCCACTTGGAGATAGGGCCGTGGAGTACGGCGCAATGGTCTTAGCCCGACAGGCAAGCGCTAATTCAAGCATAGACGCCAAATGCTAGCAACGCATTAAAGTTGCAGTGTGCCATCAGTGGTTGGCGGCCTAACTGCTCATCTGAGCGCGTTCTTGAACGACACAGTTCGACAAATGCTTGACATCCCCTTGTTATTGACGCTATACTTAGTTTATCCACTAGAGTCTGTAGACAGAGCTGATACCAACCTGAGAAGGAGAGGTATCAGTAGGAAGGAAATGCCGAGCGTACGTGCCTGCAATAGGATGCTAAGGCGTCTTTAGGACATGTTCATCGGTCAAGGAGGAAGACAGTGAAAAAAATTTGCTTACTCGGACTCATCTTTACTTTGGTCATCGGCGTCCTCGCCGTTGGACAGGTAAAGACGCTTTATTGGAATCTCGGTACGGAACCCCCCACGCTTGACCCAAACATTGCAACTGACACGACGTCGATCCAGGTTATTCAATCTCTATTCCTTGGTCTGACTGACTTTGACGACAATACGATGGAAGTTGTTCCGGAGCTTGCCACTCACTGGGAGGCTTCCGAAGACGGACTTACCTGGACGTTCTATTTACGTGACGACGTCATTTGGACTGACGGAACCCCGGTTACTGCTCACCAGGTGGTGTACAGTGTCAAGCGAACCCTCGATCCAGCGACTGGTTCTTCCTACGCCTACGTCTTGTGGGTCATTGAGGGGGCGCAGGCATTCAACAACGACGAAGGCGGAACTGCTGACGGAGTTGGCGTCAAGGCGGTCGACGACTATACGGTGCAGTTCACCCTCACCCAGCCGGCGGGGTACTTCCCGTCCATCGCTGGAATGTGGATCTGCCGCCCGCTTCCGCACACAGTAGTGGAAGAGCACGGCGATGCGTGGGTCAATGTTGAGAACATCGTCACCAACGGTGCGTACGAGCTCGGTGAGTGGGTCCACGAAAGCCACCTGATCCTCTACAAGAGCGCGACTTACTACGATGTCGCCAACGTCAAGATCGATCAGGTCTACTGCTACATGATCGAGGAAGCGTCGACAGCGATGACGTTGTACGAAGCCGGCGATCTCGATAGTACCGCTCCTCCACTTGAGGACATGGACCGCGTCAAGGCCGACCCCGTGCTAAGCGAGGAACTCCACATCGCTCCTGATCTGTGTACGTACTACTACGGGTTCAACAACGAGAAGGCTCCTTTCGATAACCCGCTCGTGCGCAAGGCGTTCGCTTCGGCAATCGACCGAGAATCTTTGATCGAATTTGTCTTGAAGGGCGGGCAGTCCCCCGCGCAAACCTTTACCTGCCCGGGAATCTTCGGGCACGTCGACGGTGTAGCGGAAGGGATCGGTTACCCGTATGACCCAGAAGCAGCACAGGCGTTCCTAGCCGAAGCCGGCTACCCGAACGGCGAGGGCTTCCCTGAGGTGACGCTGATGCATAACACTTCGGAGGGACACTCGAAGATCGCGCAGTTCATCGGTCAGTCGTTCATGGATACCCTGAACGTGCAAGTGAACATCGTCAACCAGGAGTGGAAGGTCTATCTTGCGACGTGCCGCGAAGACGCGCCGCAGATCTACCGCATGGGTTGGTGCGCAGACTATCCTGACGCCAACAACTGGGTGAATGAAGTGTTCAACTCCAAGTCGGGCTCGAACTACGCTAACTACATTAATCCTACCTACGACGCGATCGTAGAGCGGGCCGCACGCGAGACCGATCCAGAAGTGCGCCTCGCTCTTTATCAAATAGCGGAGACCCTGATGTGCGATATCGACGCTGGTATCGCGCCCATTTACTTCTACACGATCGTCAACCTGACCAAGCCGTACGTGGTACGGACGTTCGCCCCACTCGGTGGCGAGCACTGGGAGCAGTGGGATATCCTTCCTCATTAGCTGAGAGGATCAACACGGTAAGGAATTTGTGGGGTGGCTTAATTGCTGCCCCACCTTAGCTTATCTACAACAAGGTCGAAATATGATCCAGTTTGTGATAAGGCGGATTTTGTGGGCCGTCCCGATCGTCCTGGTTGTATCGAGTATCACTTTCTTGTTGATGCATTCCGTCCCTGGTGGGCCGTTTGATGCTGAGAAGGCACTTCCTCAGGCAATCATCGATAACCTGAACGCCAAGTATCATTTGGACGATCCTCTATGGAAACAGTACGTCGACTACATGTGGGGGTTTATGCGCTTTGATCTGGGCCCATCGATATCCTACAGATCGCGGACGGTGAACGACATTCTCGCGCAACAATGGCCGGTGACAGCGCTCCTTGGCCTGGCTTCGTTCGGAGTCGCAATATGCCTCGGTATCCCTCTTGGGGTGATCAGCGCGATCAAACAGAACTCGCTGATCGACTACGGTTCAATGTGGATATCGCTGCTCGGTCTTTCCATTCCTAATATGGCGATGGGGCCTCTTCTGATCTGGATCTTTGCCCTTAACCTCAAGTGGTTTCCAGTAGCCACATGGGGATCTCCGATGCATGTTGTGTTGCCCGCAATCACCTTAGGAACCGCCTTCATGGCGATGTTTGCCCGGATCACCCGTGCTTCGATGCTGCAGATCGTCCGTGAGGAGTACATCGAGAGCGCGCGCGCCATGGGTGTGCGCGAGATTTGTGTAATGTTAAAGCACACCCTACGCAACGCACTCATCCCTGTGATGACTATCGCCGGACCGGCTTT
>JAUWOJ010000029.1 GCA_030612175.1 Candidatus Bipolaricaulota bacterium
CCGCAGACGCTCAGGTTAAGATGGTTTGTTGATCTTTTCCGCAATCCGGGAGCAGATCCTCTCGGATTGCTCCTTGTCTTTGCTTTCTACCATTACTCGCAAGAGAGGCTGGGTCCCCGAAGGGCGGACAAGTATTCTTCCTTCATTTCCCAAATATCCCTTCTCCTCTTCGATCAAATCTTGCAGGAATGGTTCATTGAATAGACGTTGCGGATCGTCTACAGACACATTGCACATTGCCTGAGGAAAAAGCGGAATCATTTTACCTAGTTCGCCCAACGCCATCCCGCGTTCATGTGCTATCTCCAAGAGTTTCACCGCCGTTAGGATACCGTCGCCAGTTGGGCTGTGGTCAGAGAAGATGATATGGCCGGATTGCTCTCCCCCAATTTGCGCGCCGTGGTCGAGCATCGCTTCTGTCACGTTACGGTCGCCCACTGGAGTGCGTATCATCTGGATCCCTTTTTCCTTCAGGACCTCCTCTAATCCAAGGTTGCTCATCACGGTGGTCACAACTAGAGGTGGATCAAGAATTCCTTTCTTGTGCATATGTAACGCGGCGATTCCCATCATCTGATCGCCATCGATCGTTTCTCCACGGGGTGAAACAAGAAGGACCCTGTCACCATCACCATCAAAAGCAATTCCCAGATCGGCGTGATTGTCAGCTACAGCTACCCGTAATGATTCAAGGCACGTAGAGCCACATCCCTCGTTAATTCGCGCTCCATCCAGAGATGTGTTGAGCTCAATCACATTGGCATTCAAGTGACGCAACACGCGGGGAGCGATTGCCCCGGTCGCCCCATAAGCACAATCCACAACGATAGTACTCTTGGAGAGATCAATCTCTTCGATCTCTATTGTACCAATGAGAAAGGCAGCGTAACGTGTTGAAGCTGCTTCTAATAGCCTAATCCCTCCGACAGCAAGTGATCGGCGAACGGGGTTACTCATCGCATCTTCAATTGCTCTCTCGTCCCTTGTGTTGAGCTTCATGCCATGCCGTTCAAAGAACTTGATCCCATTGTCCTCGGGGGGATTATGGGAAGCGGAGATCACAGCTCCCAAATCAGCGCGCTCATCCTTAATCAGAAAAGAGATAGCTGGGGTGGGAATCACTCCCGCAAGCAGCACTTCAAACCCGCAGGACGTAAATCCAGCGGCAAGCGCTCCCTCAAACATCGGGCCACTTATTCGCGTGTCTCTCCCGATAATCACGCGTCCCCCCGGGGAAGCCAGGGTGACACCTGCTGCTTGCGCAAGTGACAAAACCCGCTCTGGAGTAAGATCGACATTTGCTCTTCCTCTCACTCCGTCGGTCCCAAACAAAGAGCTCATTGTCTTATCTCCCATGCAAGAGGCAAGCAAAAGAGCCGATCATAACAGACGAACAGGATACTAATCTCAGCAAGTACTGATGATATCATTGTGTCAAGATTCTATGCCCTTTGCGACTTTATGGCAACCTCAGGGGTCAGACCCTTCGACCATATCTCCAACGACTGGAACAAACTCAGTTGTCCTGATCGCATAAGAAACCCGCTCGCGAACCTCGACAATCACAATTTCACCCTTTATTCCAATGATTTCGTAATCGAGGATCTCGCCAGTAGATGGATCTGTGATCACATTTTGTGCGTGAAGTACCTGGAAAAAATCCCCTTTGCTTACTCCTGTGGCTGCTCCAATGGTGATCACGATACGTCCATCAGCGAAAATAGCCGCGATCTGTCCTTTGCCTGCGCTGACTTCCTCGGTGGCCGTAGTATCGCCGGTGGTCGTAGTAGGTCCCGCTGCATCACGTGCGGCAATTACCTTTGACGCAACCTGTTCTGTGCCCCGTATCAGGGAAGCAACAAGCTGATTCAGCGCGCTATCAGTCGCCTTTCCCACAATCGTCTCGTCGAACTGTCCGCTTCCCACTGTAATCTCATCGATCGGCAACGGAATCAGCGCAGTACCGGTTCTGATCTCGAAACTGGTCGTGACAACGTAGGAACCACCGTACCATACCCTAGCTACGTATGTCCCTGGGCCCATCTGTATGTTTGCCATGTTGCGCTGGTTCCAGGACCACTCCCCACAAGCGGCAGCGCTAACAAATTTCCAGTCCAGCAATCTAACAAACGTTCCTCCGGCTGTACTGATTTCGACACGGTACCAGCCTGGCGTGCCTTGATAGCCAATGCGCACGATTTCACCAAAATAGTAATAGGGTTTGTCTGTACGCAAGCCGCCAGCACAGACATTGGTTGACACCGGTTGTGACATTGAAATGATCTTGGCAATGTTGACAGAGAACCCTGTGGTCCCCTCTTCCTCTCCGGTAGAGGAAACCGCGCTTTCTATCTCAGAAGTATATACATTCACCAATCGAGCAGACATCGCCACATTGACGGACGCGCTGCTGATGCTGAAGAACCCAAGGCTAAGTGAGGTTTCTTGTACATCAACTCTTGTTACCGAACCAATTACAAGCAAATCCGCGCCAAGGATTTGCCCAGCTGCGGCAAGATCCGCTGTTAGAGCAGGGTTGAGGGATCGCTCCTGCATCACTGCTTCCAGCTCGCTCCGCTCTAAAACATGCATTCCGCTGTTCACCAAACGGGTGATAAGCTCATCTGCCACCCCTTGTCCAACATTGATGAATCCGGAGCCACTCCGATCATCAAATCGTGCTACCGCTATCTTAAGGCTAGACAGAGAAGTGGCACTACTACTACTGATGATCACAGTAAATGTCTTGTAGGAAGTGTTGTTTGTCTCGCTCAATTCGCTGATCTTATTGAACGGCTGATCGGCTTCCACCATGACTGTATGAGTGCCTACTTGTGCCGTCCAACTTGCTGTAGCAAGCTTAGAACTACCAGCATTAAGGCCAAATGGAATGGACGCATTATCGATGTGCACTCCATCCATGCTGAAGCGAACGTAGAATCTCTCACTTGCATTAACGTTCCCCACATTCTTTACCTGGGCAGTGATCGTCACTTCCTCGCCAGCGGAAGGGCTGACCGGGCTCAATGTGATATCTGTAATGACCAAGTCTGATTGGGCCACGCAAACGCCCGCAATCAGAACAACGATGAGCAGACTTACTAATGGGGTAAAACGCTTCATTCTTGCCTCCTTTGTAGAGTGTCATATTTTACAACTTATATACACTAGCGGCAGCGCTTAGTTTCATCATCATCCTGAGACTTCTCGCCGGCTCATTTGCTCTTCCTGCCCCTGACTTGATCAGGGGCAGGAAGGGGAGATTAGGCACAAGCCTTACTTTGAGTTGCGCTCTTAGGGTAGCGAGGAAGCAACAGTACACCACGCGGTTACAAGCACTGCCGAGGGAGATTGTTTCTGACAATGGCTCATCCTCGCAAGGCATCCAGTGCGGGAAGCGCTTTCCCTTCAAGCAAGGCAAGACAAGCCCCGCCCCCAGTAGAAATATAGGATATTCTATCTGCAATTCCCATCTGTGTTACCGCCGCACCCGTTTCGCCTCCACCTACCACCGTGAACGCATTTCCTGAAGCCAGCGCTTCTCCTACCTCTCTTGTCCCCGCAGAGAACTGCTCCAGCTCAAATGCTCCCATGGGTCCGGCCCAAACGACCGTCCTTGCCAAGGCTATTTGCTCTCCAAAGCTACGAATCGTCTCCGGGCCAATGTCGAGACCAATCCATCCAGCGGGTATCTCATCTGTCGCACATACGACCGTCTTAGCGCTTGCGTCTACCTGTTCAGACACTACAACATCTTGTGGAAGAAGAACTAAGACACGCTTCTCGTGCGCTAGACGAATTACCTCTTTCACCTTCTCTAACAGCGATTCATCAACAACAGAGTCTCCCACTTGGTAACCTTTCGCGCGCATGAAGGTAAATGCTACTCCACCTCCAATCAGGATAACATCAACCCGCTCTAGCAGGCCGCGTAATGCACCGAGCTTGCTCTTAGCTTTCTTGCCGCCAATGATGGCAACGTATGGCCGTGCGGGGTTCTTGGCGAGATGATTCAGGGCGTTGATCTCTTTTTGTACAAGCATCCCAGCGTACGACGGAAGGTAATGAGTGACTCCTAATGTGGAGGCATGTGCGCGGTGAAGTGTGGCGAAGGCATCGTTTACATACACATCCCCAAGACTTGCCAGACTGTGCGCAAATTGAGCGTTATTTGCCTCTTCTTCAGGGTGGAAACGCAGATTTTCAAGCATGAACACTTCGCCTGAGGAGCCCTGATCAATAGCTTGCTTGATCTTATCTCCCACACAATCGTCGAGCTTATGTATCTCACGATCCAGGAGTATCTGTAGGCATGCCGCTACTGGATCCAAACAAAGCCCTGGAACGCGTTCCCCTTTTGGGCGGCCAAGGTGAGTCAGCAAGACAATCTTTACTCCTTTTCGGAGAAGCTCTTCTAAGGTTGGAAGTGACGCACGAATCCTTCCATCGTCTGTAACTGCTCCATTCTCCAAGGGGACATTGTAGTCAACCCGTACGAGCACGGTTTTGCCGGCAACCACCGCGTCTTGGACTAGTCGCAATTGGCCTAAACATCTATTCATCAGACTCATCCTTCTCCAATGATTGACCATTTCCACTGATCGCATTATAATGGATTGTTATGAGCAGTCAAAACATCGTTCTTATTGGGCTGGGAATCTTCGTGGGGTTGATCGCGGGCGTTGTCGCCGTTGATCAATATTTGCTGGATGAACATGACCCCATGGAACCAGCGGGACTCATCTGGCGAGCGCAAACAGCCCTCTCACGGGTCAATGACCTAGAAGCCGTTCTGGAAATAAGAGACGAAAGCGAGAACGCCGATCCAATTCGAGTACTCACTCGTTATTTGAGCGGAGGAGATGGTGGATTAAGCGTTCGTTACCTGAATCCGAAGGAGATGCAGGGTGAGCTTTTCACTGTTGAGGGCGATCTTCTTTCACACTATGTCCCTCAAGAAAACCTAATCGTGGCCAAAAGATGGTCCGGTTTTCCGCTGACTGCTCTTGGGCTAGCAAGCTTTGATCTGACACAGGTAGAAAAAGACTGGCAGGAGGGGAAAGTGGAACTCGAAGTAATTCCGGAGATTTGTACGTTTCGCACCGGTATTTTCCAATCAACGCTTTCTCTCTCGGAAACCATTGCTACACACACTAACTCGCTCGCTTTTTCATTTTGTCCTGGGGTAACACGCTATCAGCTGAATCCCCTATCCGGAGTCGCTGATATTGGAGCCAAAAATGTGGGCAGCTCTATTCAGGGCGGCTACATACTGAAAGTGCGCGATCATACTACAGATAAGTTGTTGCGGATGATCTACATCGATAGGGAGAGCTTCTTGGTGAAGAAGGTCGTCTTCTTTGTGGATGGACAAAGAACAAGAAGCATATATGTGCAAAGCATAGCAATTAATCAGGGACTCTCCCCAGAAGAGATTCATACACTTCCGCCAGGAGCAAGAACTGTTCGCAGCTAGATTCCTACTTCAGGATTTTCTTGAACTCTGACAAATCCATCTTATATTCAACAAAATCCTGGAACGCATCCTCTTCTGCAAACGGAGATTCGATTGCAGAGGAATCGAATACTTCATCTGCGATGTAGATTGGGCTTCCCATGCGCAACGCAAGGGCCAAAGAATCTGAGGGTCGCGCATCGAGTTCGATGATTTTCCCTTTTTTCTCACGCAAAAAAATGGTAGCGTAATACGTACCTTCTTTGAGTGCGGTAATCGCAACTTTCTCTACTTTCCCGCCCAGATGATTGATGATTTCCTTCATCAGATCATGGGACAGGGGTCGTGGAAAGTATTGATTTTGTAGCTCGAGAGCGATCGACATTGCTTCAGTTTCTCCAATCCAGATCGGCATTGCCTTAGTGGAATGCTTATCCTTTAGTAGTATCACCGGCGCATTGTTGACTGGATCTACTAGTAGAGCCTTGATCTCCGCTTCTCGCATTACAAGCCTCCTTCGCTAGCGAGACAAACTTTATCAATTTGTATTATAGCAAGGATGTCACTAGCTAACAAGACCACCGGCATTTCCAGTAAACAGAGCAGCGTTTAGTGGTTAAAGTAATGTTCTGTGTGGAGCAAACATCGATCAATCCCGCAACCTGGCAAAACGCTAACAGTAGAATAGGCCATTGGGCTAGCCCAAATGAGTGCTTTTCGTTATGATTAGAGCAACATGGACAAATTGGACAGCAAGACAGTTCTTACCAATTACGACAAAGCGGGCATGTTGAGAATTCTGGATGGCTTTCCCCGCCAATGCCAAGAAGCAATCAAGCTTGGGAACAACTTCGATCCTCGCCTTCCCCACGGCATTAAGCAGGTTGTCATATGTGGGATGGGAGGATCGGCAATGGCCGGAGAAGTTGCTCGACGTTTCTCACAGATTCCCTTGTTCGTCAACCGTAGCCATGACCTTCCTCCATTCACCGATAGACAAACACTTCTAATCGCGGTTAGCTATTCTGGGAACACGACAGAGACAATATCTGCGCTTAAGAGTGGAATTGAAAAAGGAGTATTCGCGGTCTGTCTTTCGAGCGGCGGAGAGATTGGCAGGATTGCTAATGCCCACGGGCTTCCGCTCCTGAAGATTCCTGCAGGGTACCAACCCCGAGCTGCCCTGGGGTATCTCGCCATCAGTCTACTCACTATACTCATCGAAGCACAAATTCTCACGGACATTGGTCGGCGTGAAGCCCTCTTCTCAGAGCTTGACAGAGTGAGAACACAGTGTACCCACACCGTTGGGGCGACCACAAATCCCGCCAAGAAGCTTGCTCGTCATCTATTTGGTAAGTTTCCCTTGGTCTATGGCACAGTGAACAACACTGACCTGGTGGCAATGCGCTGGAAAACACAGATAAACGAGAACGCCAAACAACCCGCATTCTGGAATGCGTTCCCCGAACTGAATCACAATGAGATCTTGTCCATGGTGAAAGAGGAGTATGCGCACAGGCTTTTTGTGATTCTACTCGAAAATCACTACGACAAGCAGGAAAATCTTCTTCGCATGCACATCATGCAGTCTCTGTTCAAAGATCACTCAGTGGGATTTAGAAAAGTCACCGCCAGCGGGGAAACCGAGCTTGCTCAACTCATCTCTCAGATCTACTTTGGCGATTATGTGAGCTTCTACCTCGCATTACTAAATCAAGTCGATCCAACCCCCGTTGCCCTAATCGAAGAGTTCAAGAAAGAACTACTGCTTAGACAGAGTAACTCCATACGGCACACCAGACAATGAAGACTATTATCCTCGCCGGTGGCTACGGTGCCCGCCTATATCCGATCACCGCAAACCGCCCCAAGCCGCTTCTGCCGATAGCAGGAAGACCGATCATCGACTTCATACTTGATGCATATCCGTTCTGCGATCGCCCAATTGTCTCTACCAACAAACGTTTTGAGCATCACTTTAGGGAATGGAGTAGGCACGGAAGACGGGATGTGGAATTGGTAGTCGAAGAAACCACTTCAGAAAAAGAGAAGCTTGGCACCATAGGAGCGCTTCAATTTCTCATCCAGCGACTGAAAATCAGTGAAGATATTCTGGTAATTGGCGGGGATAATATCTTTGAGTTTTCCTTACGGGATTTCGTCAATGCCTACGACGGCAACCCATTGATTGCCCTGTGTGATGTCGAAGATATGAAGATAGTGCAGCGCCGATACGGAGTGGCGATCGTTCGGCAGAACCGGATCGCTGAGTTTCAAGAGAAGCCCGAGGCTCCAAGATCGACCCTGGCAAGCACAGCATGCTACATCTATCCCGAGAGGATCCTCCCATTGATCGACGAGTTTCTTGGAAAAGCCAAAGCAGGCAAGGACGCCCCGGGGTACTTCAATAGCTGGCTTCTGAGAGACCGGAAAATCAGTATCGATCCATTTGTGTTTAACGCCGGGTGGTATGATATCGGTGATCGAGCTTCATATATCGAGGCAAATCAGAGGTATTCTGGACAGGATAGTTGGTTGGCGAAAGATGTACAAGTAACAAGCTCGGTCGTGAATGCTTCGGTAATCCTGGGCAACGGGAAAATCGAGAATTCCAATATCACCGGTTGCGTGATCGATCGTGACTGCGATCTAACTGGCGCCGAACTGCAAGATTGTCTAGTAGGAGCCGGCACGATCATCAAACATACGTAGGGCCACGGCATCTCGCGCCCATACAGTTCAGCAACTAACCTTATTTGCCTGCGTTTGGGTTTCTCGCCTATTATGAATAGTAGAGAAAGAACGGCACAAAGCCACCTAATCATTGCTCAGTTATCACTGAGAAGGAGGGTCAGATGAAAGGCGAGGAGATCGAGATTGGGGAAGTGACCGATTTCTTTCGGAAAATCAGCGTTGCTGCCGTGCTCGTTCATCAAGGGGAAACACTCAAGCTGGGCGATCACATTTGCATTCGAGGACCGCACACCGAGATTGACCAGACAGTAGAGTCCTTGGAAGTGGATCACGGGCCAGTGGAGCAAGTGGGAGGAGGAAGCGAAGTTGGCCTATTGGTAACACTCCCCGCAAAGGAAGGAGGAGAGTGGCCAGGCAATATCCCCCGTCCAGGAAACACTGTCTACCGGATCAGAGAGAAGTGATTCTCTGAATCACTGTGTGATACTAGTTCATGCGGCAAGGAGTTGCCTGTTGTGCAACTGCAACCAT
The DNA here is from genome assembly GCA_030612175.1 of Candidatus Bipolaricaulota bacterium. Lineage (GTDB taxonomy): Bacteria > Bipolaricaulota > Bipolaricaulia > UBA7950 > UBA9294 > JAUVYF01. The sequence goes on from JAUWOJ010000029.1 coordinate 8,684, forward strand.
GATAGAGGAGTTCTATGCGAGCGCTAGTAACAGGGGCAACTGGTTTTATCGGCTCAAGTATTCTACGAGAACTACTAGCACAAGGCTATCAAGTGCGTGCGCTCGTCCGCGAGCAATCCAACACTCGCAACCTCGATGAACTCGATATCGAAGTCGCTTTTGGCGATATCACCAGCGCTGACTCCCTGGGTCCTGCATTGCGGGGTTGCACCCACCTATTCCATGCAGCAGCACTCTACTCGTTTTGGGTCAAGGAAAGAGCGCTGCTCTATAAGGTTAACGTCGACGGAACCCGCAATGTCTTACAGGCAGCAAAGGAAGCTGGAATCGATCGTGTTGTTTACACAAGCTCTGTAGCCGCTCTTGCAGTACCGGTTGGAAAGATACCAACTACCGAGGAAACCCCCGTAGATTTTACACAGATCGTCGGAGACTATAAGAAGAGCAAGTATTACGCAGAACAGGTAGCCCTTGAATATGCTCGCGATGGTCTTCCTGTGGTGATAGTCAACCCATCGTTTCCTGTCGGCCCTCGCGATATCAAGCCCACTCCTACCGGCCAAACGATCCTTGATTTCTTGAACCGCAAGCTTCCGGCGTATGTAGAGACGGGCGTAAATGTAGTGGATGTAGAAGATGTTGCGGCAGGACACCTACTTGCCGCAGAACGAGGGGAGATAGGGCAGCGCTATATCCTGGGAGGGATGGACATGACCATGGGCCAGCTACTGCAAACCCTGTCCGGAATCACTGGCCTCCCAGCCCCGCGGGTAAGGCTTCCTTATCTTCCTATCCTGGGCCTCTCTTACCTGAATGCCGCATACTGCCGCCTCACAATGGCAACCCCACGCATGACGCCGGAGACAATTCGCATGTCCCGGCATCACATGTACTATGATCCCACAAAAGCAATCCGCGAGCTTGGTTTTCCCCAACCGCGACCAAGGGCTGCTTTGGAGAAAGCGGTGAACTGGTTCCAAGACAACGGCTATGTAAACGCGTAATTCCATCTGCAATGCTCATCACTCGTCAATCCTTTTCAGTGCTTGATCTTTGATGCTGTAAATGGTAAAGTAGGGGATTGGAAGCAAATACATGTAAAAGGATGTAATACGGGTGATATATAATCAACTAAAGGATACCCCCAAGTTTGAGCGGCCACGCGAGAAGCTTCTAATCAAGGGCCCAGCAGCTCTTTCAGACCAAGAGCTCATTGCTATCTTGCTTGGAAGTGGTGTTAAAGGGAGGAACGCGCTGGAGATTGGATCGACTATCCTTGGCAAATTGGGTGATGATATGGACTAGCTGACCGTTGCTAAGCTACAGGCAATCGAAGGAGTTGGCTCAATCAAGGCGTGTCGAATCCTTGCTGCGTTCGAGTTGGCGCGCCGATGTCTTTCCAAGGAGAAAAAGGCAATCCGTTGCGCGGATGACACACTTCCATTTGTTCAACATATTACTGACAAGAAACAGGAGTATTTCGTGTGTATGTCGTTGAACGGAGCAAATGAAGTGATCAAGAGCCGCGTGGTTACGGTCGGTCTCCTCAACTCTAACCAAGTTCATCCTCGCGAGGTCTTCTCCGATCCAATTGTTGATAGAGCAGCATCTGTGATTGTTGCCCATAATCATCCATCCGGTAACCTTGAGCCAAGTCCGGAAGATATCGCGCTTACAAAAAGGCTTGCTAGAGCTGGAGAAATAATAGGCATAACAGTGTTGGACCATCTTATCGTCACCAAGCGCGGACACACGTCCCTGAAAGCTAAAGGATACTTCTAGTGGCTCCTCACACTCCAGGCAAGCTTCTTCTCTCGCCCGTTCGTTTCACTCACTCAAGACGCCAAGATCGCAGAGAAAAACAGGAATAAGGTTAAGAACAAAGGCTACTTGCTGTCAAAGACAAAGACATTTTACCGCAGAGATCGCAGAGGAAGGCAGAAGAATAGTTTAGAAGCAAAGGCATCTTATCGTCAAGAAGAAAGACATTTAACCGCAGAGGACGCGGAGATCGCAGAGGAAGGTATTTTTTTTGTTTACAAACAATACCATAATATTATTGTGGAGAACAAAAAAAGAGGATTTCCTTAGCGATCTTCGCGTCTTTGCGAGAGGCCAAGCTTTTTGTCTCGCCTGTTCGTTTCACTCACTCAAGACGCTAAGCTCGCAGAGAAAAACATGAATAAGGTTAAGAACAAAGGTTACTTGCTGTCAAAGACAAAGACATTTTACCGCAGAGATCGCGGAGAAAGGATGTTCTTTGTTTACAGATAAAACCATAATATAATTGTAGAGAACAACAAAAGAGGGTTT
>JAUWOJ010000083.1 GCA_030612175.1 Candidatus Bipolaricaulota bacterium
TGTTCATAAAGCTCTATAGTATTTTCAAAATGCCGTAGAGTTTCCTCATTCTCCATGTCGCCGATGTGCTGACTCAGGAAAGCGTGTGTCCTGTGAGTCAAGCAAAATGTGTTCTTTAGTTCAGCACCGCACGCAAGAACCTGTTCTGCCTCAAAGGGAAGGAGAATAGGATGTGGAGCATACCCGCGAGCCCGTCGAATGACCTGGGGGATTCCCTGTTCCACCATGCAGACACTATCGTCACAACTGACATAGATATCCCGATTGTGAAACAAGAAGAAATCGGCAATCCTGCCAAGTTTGCACAACGCCTCCTCATTATCCTTGGCTAGAGGTTCTCCGCTGAGATTACCGCTCGTCATCACAAGTGGGCGTCCAACATCTCCCATGAGCACGTGGTGTAAGGGCGTATAAGGCAGCATGACGCCCAGAACTTTTGAATTCGGGGCTACCGCTGAGGAGATAGTGGAAAGACCTTTTTTCCACCTTAGAAGGACGATAGGGCACTGCGGAGACTCAAGAAGCTCCCGCTCTTCAGGGATGAGAGAACAGTGTTTCTCGACTTCTGTCAAATCCTTAATCATCACTGCTAAAGGTTTGGATGGGCGGGGTTTTCTTGTCCTCAATTGTTTTACCACCGTCTCATTCGTCGCGTCACAGGCGAGATGAAACCCTCCCAAACCCTTGATAGCCAAAACGTTTCCCGCATTTAGAAGTTCACTTGCGGTTTCTATGACGTCGTTGCACTGAATGGGCGTGCCATTCCTATCGGCAAGCTCCAGACTTGGGCCACACGCATAACATGCGTTTGGCTGGGCATGGAATCTCCGGTCTTGCACCTGGTCATACTCCTGTTGGCACTCACGGCACATGATGAACTTGTGCATGGTGGTTCCTGAACGGTCGTACGGAATGTCCTTGATGATGGTAAATCGAGGACCGCAGTCGGTACAGTTGGTGAACGGATAGCGGAAGCGACGATCGGTTGGGGAAAAGATCTCCCTTTTGCAATTATCACAGGTAGCGATGTCTGGGGAGATTAGTTGGTGTTTGCCTTTCTGCCTTAGGCTCTTCCGGATTTCAAAATCGGCGTATCCCTTGGCGCGGTGGAACGTTGTCTTGATCTCTTCAATCTGTGCCCTGGGGGGAGCCTTTGCTTCGAAGTTGGCCAGAAAGTTGTCTAACGCTTGCTCATCTCCTTCTGCCTCGATCTCAACGTTTCCTGAGGTGTTACGCACCCACCCCTTGAGGTTGTATTGGTGGGCCAGGCGGTAAACAAAGGGCCTAAAACCTACCCCTTGTACAACTCCGCGTACATTGATTTTCGCTAGGTTTCTCATCTTGATGGAAGCGGAGTCTGTTACCCTAACTCTTTGATTGCCCATTGCCGAAAGCTCCTTGACTGTCGCCTGGAGTAACAGGCCCTTCTCTCAGCGTGCCATTTAGCACGGCCCACTCTTTTTACATGTGATGATTTCGGGCACTTAAGTTGGGACAAATTGCTCTTTACCTTCTCTCGAGCCCGTCCGCTGCGGCACTCCGCCACAACAATAGCATGTTGTACCTTCCAGAGATCGGCTTACGTTTGCTCATAGCTGTAAAAGAGCGCCACTGTGCAAACCGTTCGTATGAGCGATTTCTCCTAATTCGTCTTCCCGAACGTGTAATTCGCTGACTTTGGGCATAAATTATACCATCTTTCTTCAGCCTCGCCAGGAGCCGGAACTCTACATCGAGACCATAGTTGCCTTGAATGTCGTCCCAGCAATATTCAATGCACACGGCGAGACGACGTTGATCTTATAGGCATCACCTGCCGCAGAGCAGTAGAATCTGGGTAAGTGCGCGAGTGTGCATGGGAAGATCCTGATTTCTCTTGTGGGGCGATTTGCAGTGGGCAAGTTGTGGCAACCGAAAAGAATGAGCCCGATGTCCAGTTGGCTTACGTGGAGTTATTAGTTATCCTTGATTCTCCTTGTACGGGGTTGTAACGGTAGAAGTCTATGTGCAGGATCGAGCGCAGCGGGAACGTTATCTGTTGCTCTTTGGAGGCGCCGGTGAATATCTTAGTAGAATGGACGGATTCATCCACTGTGTTAATTGCTCGGGATTCATGATGCAGTTCGCGGAGGGAGAGGGTTAATTGGAGCAAGTCCTTTAAGACAAAGGAGGTGTGGTGGTGGAGAAACGGACAAGCCAACTAGCTGAACTGATAGAACCCTATGCTGGACGGTCCGAAGAGCTTATTCAGGTCTTGCGAGAGATCCAGGAGAAGCTAGGTTATCTCCCCAAGGAGGCACAAGAGGAGGTGGCCCAAACCCTAGGTGTGCCATTATCCCGAGTATATGGGGTAATTACGTTCTATAACTTCTTCCGTACCAGCCCTCGCGGTAAACACATCGTCCGCCTCTGTACAGGAACCGCTTGCTATGTCGGCAGCGCAGATCGGATCCTGACTGCCCTTCAGTCGCGCCTCGGGGTCGCCCCCGGTGAGACTACAAAGGACCTTGCCGTTACGCTCGAGACCGTCGCCTGCCTTGGGGCTTGTGCCCTGTCTCCGGTGATGGTGGTCGATGACATCTACCACGGTTTGCTGACCCCGGACGAAGCAGTTGCGATCGTAGACCGAGCCCTTGAGGAGGCAGGATGAGTAGGCCGATTGTTTCTCGCGCTGAGCTCGATGAACTCAAGCAGCAGGGGCTCACTCGCTTGGCCGCATTCGAGCAAAGGATCACCGTCTGCAACGGAACCGGGTGCAGAGCTTGCGGCGGCGTGGAGGTGAAGGACGCACTCATCAAGGAACTCAGTTTACGTGGCCTCTCGGATAGGATCGATGTGATGCCGACCGGCTGTCAAGGCTACTGCCAGCGCGGCCCTCTCGTTGTAATAGAGCCGGCAGGGATCTTCTATCATGGCGTGGCCCCGGAGGACGCATCTCGGATCGTTTCGACAACGATCGAAAACGGAGAGCTTGTCGAGAACATCCTCCTGGAGGATCCAGTCACGGGCGAGCGAATCCCCAACAGAGACGACATCCGCTTCTACACGGGTCAACAGCGGATCGTCTTTGATCTCAACGGCAAGATCGATCCGATGTCGATCAGCGACTACATCGCTCATAACGGATATCAGGCGTTTGCCAAGGCGATCCTCGACATGGATCCCGACAGGATTGTTGACGAGGTCCTTCGCTCTGGACTCCGCGGTCGCGGAGGAGCCGGCTTCCTGACGGGACGGAAGTGGCGGTTCACCCGTGATGCACCTGGCGTGATCAAGTACGTTGTCTGTAACGCAGACGAGGGCGATCCAGGGGCATTTATGGATCGGAGCCTGATCGAAGCAACGCCTCACGCCGTCCTCGAAGGAATGCTTATCGCTGCTCGCGCGATTGGCGCATGCGAGGCATACATCTATGTGCGTGCCGAGTACCCGCTTGCCGTCGAACACATTCATAAGGCGATCAACGATGCACGAGACGTAGGATTCATTGGTGAACACATTCTTGAGAGCGACTTCTCAATCGATGTTCACGTGATGGAGGGGGCTGGAGCATTCGTCTGCGGCGAGGAGACGGCACTCCTTCAGTCGATCGAAGGGAAGCGCGGGATGCCGCGCTTCCGGCCGCCATTTCCGGCTCAATCCGGCCTGTGGGGCCGACCGACAAACATCAACAATGTTGAGACCTACGCCAATATCCCACCGATTCTTCTCCAAGGCGCCGATTGGTACGCCCAGATCGGGACAGAGACAAGCAAGGGAACGAAGATCTTCTCGCTCACCGGCAAAGTAGCCAACAACGGACTCGTCGAGGTGCCGATGGGAACCACGCTCCGCCACATTATCTATGACATTGGCGGCGGAATGCGCAGCGGACGTGAGTTCAAAGCGGCACAGCTCGGCGGCCCGTCCGGCGGGTGTCTGCCTGCGGAGCTCCTTGACGTGCCGATCGACTACGAGTCCTTGCGCGAGCACGGGGCGATCATGGGCTCTGGCGGAGTGATCGTACTGGACGACACCGCGTGCATGGTCAACGTAGCCAAGTATTTCTTGGATTTCACTGCCGAGGAATCCTGTGGGAAGTGCGTGCCGTGCCGGATAGGGATTCCCAAGATGCTCCAGATTTTGGAGCAAATTACTAGTGGGGAAGGCACTGAACAAGACCTCGTGCGCTTGCGAGAGCTCACTGAACTGGTTAGCTCTAGCTCTTTGTGTGCCCTAGGCCAGACTGCCGCTAACCCAGTGCGTTCTACGCTTCGCTATTTCGAGGGCGAGTACCTGGCCCATATTCACGACACGACTTGCCCGGCAGGGGTGTGTTCTGGCCTAGTCCAGCATAAGATCAAGATCGACCCCGAGCTTTGTCAGGCGTGCGATCTGTGCCGCAAGGCTTGCACTACAGGGGCTATT
>JAUWOJ010000048.1 GCA_030612175.1 Candidatus Bipolaricaulota bacterium
ATCCAGGAATTTATGACTATGGGCTTGTTTATGGCTCCGAATTCAAGTTCGATAAGGCACAGCGTGTGGACTACGGGCAAAGCATGATGACACACGCAATGGTATTGACAGGAGTAGACCTCGACTCCTCAGATCTACCGATCAAGTGGCGGGTTGAGAATAGTTGGGGGGATAAACTCGGCGATAAGGGATTCTTCGTGATGAGTGATCGCTGGTTCAACGAGTACATATATGAAATCGCCATAGAAAAGAAGTATCTACCCGATAAACTGCTTCCTATCCTAGAAACAGAGCCCGTTAGATTACCACCTTGGGATCCGATGGGAGCATTGGCAATTGCCCCCTAGCTCTCATTCTTCCGCATCCTGCACTCAGGAAGCGGGGAAAAGCAGCCCAGCGCTAGGAGAAAAAGACACTTTGACCTCACTCCCGGTGCTGAGTGTTGTGGCTTGCTTAGTGCTAACGCGGGCACGGAGCGGGCCAATCTGGGTTTTCAGGTAAACAATGGACGTCTCGCCTCGGTACTCCACTAAAACTACCTCGGCAGATATCGCATTCTCCCTCATTTCTGTCAGTTGCAGGTGCTCTTCTTTGACAAACAGTGAAATGTGATTGCCTGGGGTTATTTGTAAAGCACGAAGGTCATCTGATAAGCCTTTCTCTCTGATAAGAGAAAAGAGAAATTCTCCCACTTTCACTGATATCAAACCGTCTTTAGTCGCCATTACCGTGCCCGAGAAACGGTTTGCTCGGCCAACAAACGAGGCAACAAACTCAGTTTGTGGATGCTCGTATACCTGCTGTGGTGTCGCAATCTGCTCGATCGTTCCAGAGTGCATTACCGCGATTCGATCAGCGAGAGATAGTGCCTCTTCCTGATCGTGGGTAACGTAGAGAGTGGACAAGGCCAATTCTTGCTGGATATGGCGAATTTGGGCGCGTAGCGACTCCCGTAACTTGGCATCAAGTGCGGAGAGCGGTTCGTCCAAGAGAAGCAAGCGGGGCTGTGGGGCAAGTGCACGCGCCAGTGCTATTCGCTGTCGTTGCCCAGAGGAAAGCTCGGCCGGCTTTCGTCGCTCGAATCCCTTGAGATCTACAAGATCTAGCAGTTCTCCTACACGACGCTTTGTCGAGATACTTCGATTTAATCGAGCTCCGTAGGCGATATTCTTGGCTACGTTCATGTGAGGAAACAGAGCATAGGTTTGAAAAACGAACCCAATCTGTCGATCTTCCGGGGGGTCATTTACGATACTACGGCCATCAAGGGTTATCCTGCCTGCATCTGGGCGCTCAAATCCAGCGATAAGGCGCAAGGTGGTGGTCTTCCCACAACCAGATGGTCCAAGCAAAGTAAGAAATTCTCCTTGGCCAAGGGTAAAGCTTATCTCGTGCAGCGCACGCACATCCCCGAATGACTTGGCAAGACCCTTCACTACAAGGTCCGACATCCGACACCTCTTCTCCCTAATCGATCAATCACAAGAAACGCAATACCAGCGACTAGCACAAGAATCATTCCCATGGCGCTCGCCGCCCCAAATTGCCGTGCTGACAGAAGACTGTATACAGCCATAGGCATTGTGCCAAGCCCGGGCCGCATAAGCATGATAGTTGCGCTCATCTCTCCAATGCTAAGAGCAAAACCAAACACTGCTGCCACAAGAATTCCCGGTCCAATGAGCGGAAGTATAACCTCGAAGAATGCGCGGGTTGGTGAGGCGCCAAGTGACCTTGCTGCCTCTACTAATGACTGGTCGAGTCCTTCGAGAACAGGCCGAATCACCCGTACAACAAATGGGTAAGTAAGGATAGCATGCGCTAACGCAATTGCGATCAGCGTTCCACTTAGATGCAGTGGGGCTCCACCCAAACCATACAACACGGCAAACCCAATTGCCACTGATGAAACAGCTAGTGGAGCCATCAGAATAGCTTCCAGCAAGCGACGGCCGGGCAGGCGACTGCGAACAGCAAACATTGCGATGAGCATGCCCACCGGCAGAGAAATCGCGGTAGAAATTCCACCGATAAACAGGCTATTCAATACCGTGCGCAACGGAGAGACTCCGAGGAAGGGGTTGTAGCCCAGTGTAAATATCTGCCGATAGCTCTCCACGGACCACTGCCCGCGAACCCGCAAAGAATCAACAAGAATAGAGCTAATCGGTCCAAGAAAGAAGACGGCAGCAATGATAATGTATGCAGCGATAACCAGCTTACACATACTCGCTTTCCGGGAAAACAATGGATAGGTCGCTACTCTCCGTGAGCCCTGAGTCAATGTGGCAAACCCCCCCTCTGTCTTTAGGTAAACATAGGTAAGGCTTAACGATAGAGCGGTCTCAACAAGGATCAGCGCCGACCCCAATTTATAGTCAAGCAAAGTGCGAATAAGGGTGTAGATTCCTACCTCAATCGTAGTATAACGTGCTCCACCCAAAGCAAGCACGATGGGAAAGGAAAGAAAGCTGAAGATGAATACAAGGGCAGCACTGCTCAGTAAAGCGGGAGCAAGAAGTGGAATAGTGATCCCGACAAAACGTCGTAGGCCTCTAGCGCCAAGGGATGCCGCAGCTTCGTCAATTTCAGGATCGATTCCTTCCCAGGAAGCGTTCACCAGTCGCATCACAATGGGGGCATTGTAAAACGCATGAGCAAGGACGATCCCCGTTAGAGAGTACAGAATGTGAAGCGGTGGACTTGGCAAATGAAACACTGACATTAGCCACTGGTTCAGCCAACCGCTTTCTCCGAAAAACAGGATAAACCCCAAGGCAACAACAACGGCGGGCAGAACAAATGGGACGACAGTTAAGGAGCGAATCGCTGATTTGCCAGGAAAGCTATAGCGAGTAAGAATATACGCGCCAGGGAGTCCGATTCCTAAGCTAAGCAAAGTACTTAAAGCGGCTTGCTTAAGAGAAAAGACGATAATATGAACGAAATAACTATCAGTTAGTATGGTCGCTAAGGGAGAGAGGCTCCACCTTCCCCCCTCGGTCAATCCCCGCCGTAAGACGGAGAACAGTGGCTGATAGAAAACCAACCCTAGAAAGGCAAGCAATCCAATAAAGACGAGAAACCAACCCTTCTTCACTTGCCCACGATCGCCCGCTCCCAGTCATGCAGCCAGGTATCCATTCGGTCCCCTACCAAGTCAAGCGGAAGCATCAATGGATCCTCAGGAATAATGAGGTATTCATCGTACTCTGGCGGGAGCTCTGCCTGTAGGTTGGCGGGTATCATAATCTCTGTCCTAGGAAGCTGCTCCTGAATCTCTTTGGATAAGAGCAAATCAATGAACGCCTTCGCTAATTCAGGCTGGTTTGTTTCTTTAACGATTCCTATGCCAAATACTGTACGGTATCCTTGTCCTCCTGGGGCAAACGCGCGGTAGTCAATTGAATCTTCGTACATCGCCCCGTAAGCGGTATCCGTGGAGAAACTTACAATAAGTGGGGCCTCTCCATGGCTGAGCATAGTCCACGCCTCGGTCCAGCCCCTTGTGATAGTAAGGAGTGTTCGATCGATCGATCGCCAAAAATCGAGGTACTTCTCCTCGCCAAACTGAGCGATGGTCCACAGGAGGAACGAGAATCCAGTGGACGAAGTACGTGGATCCTGACACACAAGCATCCTCTCGTAACGGGGATCGGCTAATTGGTCAAGTGACTGTGGAAGCTCGTCCTCACTTAGGACCCGTGAGTCATAGGTAAGGCTGATATACCCATATTCATAAGGCACAAATCCCACATTGGGATCGAAGAGAAGTTCCTCGGGAACAAATGCAAGATTAGGAATATCATCCTTGGTTACTGGGAGGAATAGGTCATACTTCACAATCCGCGGGATTTCGTTTACTTCAGCCATAAATAGATCGGCATTCGTCGCCGAAACGTCACGCTCGGCAAGAAGACGAGAGAGTGTTGCCTTAGCTCCTCCCGCAGTTACAAATTGCAGATCGCAGTCATATTGGGCTTCGAATACCTCCTCCAAAACGCTGGCCGGACCCCACGACACAAAGCTCTGATAGGTGTAGACAACGAGCTGCTCCTTACCTGTGCCAATAACCGCCAATGCCACCAAAGCAACCACAAACAGAACTACTAGTTTATTGAACATGATCCACCCCCTATTCAGTGTTCGTACCCTTTATCGGGAAGCTTACGGCCGTCCAACAGAACCTCTGTCTCAGTCACCTGCCCAATAACAGTGTAGCAAGGGCAGCTGTTATCATTTCTTAACAAGTGTTGAGGCAGTGTGAACAAGAGCTCGTAGTCCTCTCCGCCGAAGATGATCCTTTCTGAGCGCTCGAGGGGAAGGAAGAGCTGATCCATCTCCGAAAGAAATGGGAGTCTCTTCTCATCAATTGCAAATCCGACACTTCCTTCTTTTGCCAGTAGATGCAACGAATGAGCAAGGCCATCAGAGATGTCGATCATGCTAGTAGCAATGCCGGCGAGGTTTCTTCCCCAATCAACACGAGGAGAGAACTGGAAGAGCGTGTCCGCTTGCTTAGTCTCTCCCCTTACATACAGAGCGAGAGCTGCCTGAGTACGACCAAGCTCGCCAGTGACACAGACAAATTCACCTGTATGCGCGCCGGCTCGGCGAATTGGCTGTTTGGCTTCGCCGATTCCCGTACTTACCAGGGTCAACTCTTGATGGCGATCGATATCTCCCCCAATAAGCCTGGTCTCTACCGACTCACAACAAGCCATCGCGCCTTCTAGCACTCCGGTGACGAATCCTTCTTCTAGCTTGGGATCACCCAAAGCAAGCAGAACTCCCAATGGTGTAGCTCCCATTGCTGCCAGATCAGAAAGGGAGACAGCAACGCTGCGCCAACCGATTGCGAACGGGCTTACTCCAGCCGGAAAGTCGCTTGTACGATGAAGCATATCCGTAGTCAATATGAGATGCGAGTTGTGAAACGGGATGATTGCTGCGTCATCACCTGCGGAAGAGATCCGGTTACGGATAATCTCTAGAATCTTTGTTTCGCGCATGAAGACCGACCCGAACCTTGGTCTTAGGTGCGTGGGATACACAAGATGTCCCTCCGCTGGCATTACCCAGATCAGGTTCCAAGGGTCGAGGTTAAACCTCCTCTCAGCCCAGAAATATGAGCTCCCCTGATAGGATTACTTTACATCTACTAACAGTTCAAATCAACCAGGTGAGAACAACGAGCTATGGGGTATAAGGTTGATCTCCTCATCAAGCTTCGCTACTGCGTGAGCGATCAGCTTAGCGCTATTCTCCAGATCACCTGTATGCACAATCTCGCATGGAGAATGCATATAGCGATTAGGAACGGAAATCAGCCCGGTAGCTACACCGGCGCGAGTAAGTTGGATTGCATTAGCGTCGGTCCCGGTACCGCGTGGCGCGCCCTCAATTTGGCAAGAGATATTTTCCTTCTTGGCTGTTTCCACAAACAGCTTAAACAAAGCTGGATTGATATTTGGTCCACGAGCAATAACTGGGCCTTTACCCATCGATAGATCTCCAAGTTTCTTTTTTTCAGAGCTTAGCCCGGGGGAATCAGTCGCGTGACAAACGTCGACAGCAATTCCCACTTGGGGGTCAATCCCAAAAGCGCTGGTCCGCGCTCCACGTAGGCCAATCTCCTCTTGTACGGTTGCTACTGCGTATACCGCGGCCTTAGGTTTCATCGCTGACAGCAAGCGCACCGCTTCTAGAACGACAAACGCCCCTACACGATCATCGAAGCCACGCCCAACAACGAGACTGTTACGTAACTTCGCAAACCCGTAATCAAGTACAGCGGGGTCGCCAATCTCTATGAGTGAGGCTGCTTCATCCTTGTTCTTTGCTCCGATGTCTATCCATAGGTCCTCGACTTTTACTGGCTTCTTCCGCTGTTCTTCATCAAGCAGATGGATTGGTTTGCGACCAATTACCCCAAGGATAGGTCCTTCCTTTCCTTGAATCCATGCCCGTTGCCCAGGGAGGATCTGAGTATCCCAACCACCGATGCCGGTAAATGAAAGGAACCCTTCTTTGTCGATGTAAGTAACCATCAGTCCAATCTCATCGGCGTGCCCAGCCAGCATTACTCGAGGAATCCCACCCTCGTTTATGACGGCAAACGAATTACCGTGTATGTCAACCCAAGTGCGATCGGCAAACCGATCAGCCTCCGTACGCCATACGTAGGACATCTCTTCTTCAAAACCGGATGGGCAAACGGTTTCCATACATCGACGCAGAAACTCCAGTCGTTCCTCGTTCATCTTTCCCCCTCTGATCTGTTTCGCAAGAGTGTAACCGCTTTTCGCAAAATGGTCTAAACCGACGAGACGAGCACAGCCTAACAGGTAAGATGCAAACAGGCAATAACATCTTCCCCTTGATCAATAAGCCTATTATATTCCTTAATCGCTGCTCTTGTCTTGAATCCACGCAAACTAATCCCCATCTCATCTATACATTTCACTACTTCCCTTGAAATATACAACACGAAAAAGCAAGATTAGCTCAAAGGAGATTTCTCGATTTGTACACAGCATTACAGTGACAGTAAGCATATTGATCGAGCGGGACGGAAGCGAAAACAGCTTGCGCTACCACACATAGCTTTCGTGATGTTTTTAGGATCCAGCGAACGAATGGGAAGGGTGTGTACAGTCTTTTCTCTCAAACAGGTTACTAATAGGAACGCACTCTCTACGAACAGAACTACAGAACATGGAATTGCCAGGTTTAGCCCTGGGTATATCGGTCACGGTGAAGGCCGTGATCCTATAGAAGAGCAGGCGTAGGAGCAAGAGTGGATGAAGATTCAGCGTTTTGTCCAAGCAGCAGATTATGAGCTGATCTTCCTCAATAACGGCGGGACGCTTTCCATGTGCTGGCATAGAACGATCGGAGCAGTGACCGCCCTGGCTGAACTAGGACGAATCCACAAGAAAGAGGTTCTACTCGATACTCCATCTGGTCTTGTGGCCTGTCACCTTCATTGGAAAGAGGGCGAGGTTCAGGATGTTACCTTTCGTAATGTTCCTTCTTTCTTCCTAAGGACCGTGCAATGGAAAGGGGTCCCGCTTCACCTTTCCTACGGGGGGAATCTCTTTGCTCTAGTGGAGGCAAGTTCCCTGGGCGTTGAACTTAAGCGGCAGAATATACGTGAGATCGTGGATCTTGGAATGATAGTGCTATATTGTCTGTACGAAAGCCAAGCTGGCTCAACAGAAGCACAATCAGGGAGAACATGACAGAATATCGAATAAAAAGACATCCTATTTTATCGGTTGAATCAAGGAAGAACATCACCTTTTATTGGCAGGGACGACCACTTACCGCCAAGGAAGGCGAGATGATTACTTCTGCTCTTTTTGCCAATGGCGTCAAGACCTTTGGACATCATTCCAAAGATGGTGCGCCGCAGGGTATCTTTTGTGCCAATGGTCAGTGCGCCCAATGCCTGGTAATTGCGGACGGGGTACCGACAAAGGCCTGTATGACACCAGTTGAAGCAGGTATGCGCATTCAGCCAAGTGCTGGCTTGCCTGATCTGCCCAAGGTAGGACAAGTTCCATCTATGAGCAAAACGGAAAGCATTGCAGTGCCTGTGCTCATTATCGGTGGTGGCCCGGCAGGAATGTCAGCAGCTGCCGAACTTGGAAGTCACGGGATCCGAGCGCTACTTGTAGATGAGAGGCATCGCCTGGGAGGGAAACTTGTATTACAAACTCATCGCTTCTTTGGCTCTACCAATGCTGTTCACGCTGGAACACGGGGGATTGATATTGCTACACAACTGGAGAACGAAACCAAGAAACATGACACAACCGATGTTTGGCTAAATAGCGTAGCGGTTGCAGTTTTCAGCGATCACAAGGTAGGTATTCTTCGGGATGACAAGACCTATGTTCTTATTCGGCCACAGGTACTACTGGTAGCAGCAGGAGCACGCGAACGATCACTTGTCTTTAAGGGAAACACGCTGCCGGGTGTTTATGGTGCTGGGGCATTTCAAACACTGGTCAATCGTGACTTGGTAAAACCTAGCAAACGGTTGTTTATCGTCGGTGGAGGGAATGTTGGATTAATTGCTGGCTATCACGCACTTCAGGCCGGCATCCAA
>JAUWOJ010000057.1 GCA_030612175.1 Candidatus Bipolaricaulota bacterium
GAATTACCACCGCATATCCATATTGTCTTTCATGAGGAATGGTCTCGGCGCCCCTGCTCCTCCCCACCTCCGCACCCTAGCCGTCTCTCTGCCTCTTATTTAGTTTGTGGATCGGTCTGCCCGTTTCGCAATCCGCAATCGCCTACGCTCGCCTGCTCCCTAGCACCTCTGCACACTACAACTTCTGCCTCCTCCGCGGTAAGGCAGTTATCAAGAATCAGTTGTCAATCGTCGGGTCCTCCCATTTGGCCCCTTAACTATCTCGCTTCTTCTTTCACTGTTCTCGCCTCCCGCCTCCCGACTCTTGACTGCCGACTATCTTTACAGTCTTTCTCTGGCTTACCTTGCCTTGACTGCGAGGAACCTCAAGTTAGATGGCCGGGTGTATCGATTAGGTGCGTTGCCACTCCTCGATCAACATAGGAATGTCGGCAAAGCTTCGTGTTACATAGTCAGCAACCTCTTCCAGCTCAGCAACCTTTGGGTTAAACGCTATGGACAGGCCAACAAGATCCATAACTGGGACATCATTGACATGGTCACCGACATAACAGATCTCTGAAAGAGGAAGGCCTATTCTCAGTGCGGTCTGCCGCATGACATCTGCTTTCTCCCAAAGACCAACTATCGTCTCTGTTTCTCCTGTGAACGAACTATTGCGAACGAGCAAGCGATTGGCAACAGCAAACTCAAAGCCAAGATCTTTGCGTACGTATTCGGCAACGAGGTCAACACCAGAGGAAAGGATTCCGAGAAGATAGCGCTTCCGCAGCGTGCAAATTGCCTCCGGAACGCCAGACGCGTAAGGAGGCGGAAGGACTTTCTTCGTAACTTGTTCCACAGGAACACCAGCTAGAAGTCGGGCGTTCTCAGACATCCATTCTGCATAAGCATCTGGACGCGGAAAGTACTTAGCAAGGAGGAGGTCCCATTCTTCCTTAACACCAGCAGCGGCACCAATCGCACCCCAACTTGATTCAAACTCCACGCCTTGGTAACGAACCAGGGTTCCATCGAGGTCAAAGATAACCGCACCAATATGTTTTGGCTTATTCATCGAGAGTAAGAATTAACCGCGTTGCTGCAGTGATTTCGTACTCGGCGAGGTACCCGCCCGGGAGTTCCAACGCGTAACGGAACGGCTCGTTTGCAGTATACAGGTTTGGTGATTCCGGTTCCATAGTTGTGCTTCCCACTAGCGCTCCATGTTCGTCAAAAAAAACGATATCAAGCGGGAAGCTTACCGTTTCCATTGTGAAGTAAACAGATACCTCTTCGTTGTAACAGAACAAGAGCGCGGGGAAATTGTCAACCAGGGAGGCAGGAAATGATCGGAATCCAATGAATCGTTCGTATGCCTTGTCAGCAATAAGCACGGGAAGTTGTATGGCATCGCCTTTCTCTGTTAGCAGTATCACGCTTTGTATCTTGAGGGTAGTAAGAATGCCGAGGCCTTTTCGATCGGAAAGTGGCAGAAGGAGTGGCGCGGCATCTTGGACGCCAATGGGGAAAAGGAACACAGGGGTATTATCAGCTTGGTTGCCGTCTATGTCGGTTTTCTGATTGTCTTCCCAGAAATTACCCACACCAGAGCTGGTCCAGGTGTTCCTGCCATAGTCACTGATAAGTTTGCTGGCTTCGCCGAAAAACATGTTTTCGTACAATAGATTTGCATTAGAATCAGTGCAAAGATAGAGGTGGTGCGCATTGTCGGTAAAGGTGTTCTCAAAGATTCTGTTATTGGTGATCGCTTCCTTTCCATAGGTCTCGGGGAATAAGATCCCTTGATAGGTGTTCCGGGCAATCATATTTTGCGAGATCCGGTTGTAAGAACCTCTAACAACAAAGCCCGTATCTCCGCCGATGATCGTGTTTGCAGAAATGGTATTGTTATTGGCTAGGCTATCCACAACAATGCCGATTTCGGTTCTTACGATTGCGTTCCTCTCTACGTGATTTGCCACTGCTTGATGGATAATGATTCCATATCGTGTGTTCTCATGGTAAATAATACTTCCTGTTATGGTATTTTGAGTCGATCCCGCGTTTAGCTCAATTCCGATTGGGTTGGCAGCAATCGTATTGCCGTAGAGGTAATTATTATCGCTGGCGGAAACAATCGCTCCATAGCTGTTTGCTAGCAGCTGGTTCTCAGAGAGCTTGTTTCCGTTTGAAAGCCACAGCTGTATCCCGGCATGATGATTATTGCCAAGTTCATTATCCGTTATCGTGTTATCATTCGACCAGTAAAGACTGATCCCGTCTTCGCAGTTACGATATGCTACGTTAGAGTCAATCAATGAGTTGCTGACGAAGGCAAGCTGAATCCCATCTCCATCAATGATCTCATTATCAGTTATTGTCATGTTCTCGCATGCCGCAATGTATAGGTTGTTTGAATTAAGCCCGCTAACTCTCTCGCCATTCCTCTCACAGAAGTAGTTGATCGGATAACCGTTAAGCAGATTGGTTTCGTCTATCGTATGGCGGTATTCGTCGATTACCGCACCGATAACAGAGAGTCCTCTTCCTGTGACCTGTAAGCTATTGTCCCTCATAACTACGTCGGTACTGGAGATAATGGCGACTCCGTTGAGTGTGTTTGAGATTAGACAGTTTTCAATTGTGGCCGCAGAGACGAAGCCAAGGCGAATAGCTGCTCCTTGCTCTTCCCTCGCTCCGTTAACAGTCAATTCGCGTAACACAAAGTGCGCGCTCGCGTTCTCTACCTTGATCCCATAAGCAGTACCGGCGGGAACGTCAATCTCCCAAGCAGCGATTATGTAGGGATCGTCCAATGTTCCAGTTCCGTACAGAACGCCGTTTGCAGCAGTGAAATCATCGTTGCCAAGAATGGTAATTGGGGCATGCGGTTGCCGGGCTAGGGCCCCTATCGATAGACAGATTAGCAGCATAGTCAGAACGCAAACGGTGTTTCTCATACGGTTTTCTCCTTGGTATGTCTCTATCCAGGCTTTCTTCGCAATTATAGCGTCACCAAGAGGTATCAACAATGCTGTAAACATCCGACTCTGGAGAAATCTCCTTCTGTTAAGTAGTTTGCTGGTATTTGAGAGTTACTTGAGCAACTGCTGCAGGCAAAACGTGTCCAAGGTCCCACGTGGAAAACACCGAGACGACCACAATGGCTGATAAGGATGACTATACTTCGTAAGATAATCATGAACAGAGCATCTATTCGCTGTCTGCTAGTTTTGGGATGTCTTTTCACGCTGCTTGGGATAGTTGGATGGGATCAGACCCCTCCAGCGTCTTTAAGTGTGTTTCCTCCTAACTACCACGATCGTATCGGGGTTTATCTAACCTCTCACGCGATCAATAAGCCCGGGGTTTTGCAGGGTGTGCTGGCAGCCGTTCGCGAACAGAAGCTTAACGCAGTCGTGATTAATGTGAAGAACATGCATGGTGAATTGACTTATGAGAGCAGCATTCCATTGGCAAATACGATAGGTGCTTCCAGCGGGCGTCTTGAGTTCCACTCTCTTCTTACTGCCTTGCGCGAGGCGGGGATCTACTTGATTGCCAGACAAGTACTGTTTTATGATCCTAAACTTGCGGCTTTCCTCGGGATCTCAGGCTCATGGGTTTCACCGGATGATGAGAGAGCTGTCGCTTACAACCTGGCAGTCGCTCAGGAGGTTGCCAGGCTGGGATTTGACGAAATCCAGTTTGATTACGTGCGTTTCCCCGATGAAGGCGAGCTTCTCCCCATTTATGAACAACGATATAAGGCGGTGAACGGATTTCTGCAGCAAGCGAGACAAGAACTCCCCGGTAGGATTATTCTCTCAGCAGACGTGTTTGGTCGAGTGCTATGGAATTGGAACAAGAAGCGAATTGATCCTATTGGTCAATCTTTGGAGGAGATGGCCGCGTATATCGATTTGATCTCACCGATGCTCTATCCTTCTCACTATGTAGAGCAGTACTACAAAGATAATCCTTATCAGCTGGTAATGGATGCTCTTAGTGCTGGGAAAGACCGAGTGTCTGCTCCTTTACGGCCGTTCTTACAGGTGTTTGATCGAGCAATTCCGTATAGCATGAGTCTGGAAACATATATTCGTGAACAGATAAGGGCAGCTAAGGAAATGGGTGCGGATGGTTACTTGTTCTGGAGCCCAAACTGTGATTACGAGGCGCTGTACAGAGCTCTCGACTGAGCAATAAACGTAATCAGGCAAGAAGAATAGATCTCTTGAGAGAACCTGTTCCCGGGTTGATAATCTTAGTGTGCTCTCATCGTGGAGGAAGAAAGAAGAGATGGCACTAGACATTGTGTCGCGAGCTCGGTTCGTTTGTGGAAGAAGCATGCATGTCGCTATCAACCCAGAGAGAATTGACCAGCTTGCTCGATTACTCGTGAATATGCCACTTCCTCAGTGGAGCTACGAACACCATTTCTATGACGGCAGTGAACGAACAGTGAGCTATCTGTTGATACTTGATGTCCTCAACTTTTGCTTCTTCCCCGAACCACGCTGGCAGGTTATTGTCGGAGGCGAACAAGTGCAAGGGTATTTTGGTCTTGCCTTGGTCTTGAAACAGGCTTTCATGACTAGGGAGCCGCCCATTGACGACTTCTCCTACCTGATGTGTGTCAAGGAACAAGAGGTACGTACACTTCTGCAAGGAGAGCATCCCATAGGGAAGATTCCGCTGCTTAAGGAGCGAGTTACTATCCTTCGCGAGCTTGGGGACAGAATGGTCTCTGTCTATCAAGGCAAGGCGGCAAACTTGATAGAAGATGCGGGCGGAAGCGCGATACGGCTGACTGAACTCCTAGTGGATGGCTTCCCATCATTTCGTGACGAGGCTTGGTATAAAGGAGAAAAGATCGCATTCTATAAGCGGGCACAGATCCTGGCAAGCGACCTTTACGCAAGCTTTCGCGGCAAATCATTTGGTGCGCTTAAGGACATGGAAAAACTGACTGCTTTCGCTGATTACAAAGTTCCTCAAATCCTCCGCGATGAGGGAGTACTTGATTATTCGGAGGCGCTAGCGCGAATAGTTGATAGCAAAGAGTGGATTTGCGCAGGTTCGGTACACGAAGTGGAAATCCGAGCAGGGATGATTGTGGCAGTTGAACTGCTGCGTGGTGCTCTCTTGCGGCTAGGAAGAGCGCTCTTGTCAATAGAAATAGACTGGCTTCTGTGGAATATGGCGCAAGGCCGCGAAATGGCGCCACACCATAGGACGCTGACCACCTTCTACTGATGAGCGGTCTATTCAGAATGCAGAGCCGAGATCCAGGATCGTCAGCACGTACGGGGATACTAACAACAGCGCACGGACAAGTGGCAACGCCAGCGTTTGTGGCCGTAGCTACGCAAGCAACGGTGAAAGCGCTTGAGCCTCAAACACTAGTTGAACTTGGCATACAAATCGTAATCGCTAACTCTTATCATCTACATCTACGCCCAGGTGAGAACGTAATTGCCGGATTAGGTGGGCTACACGGTTTCTCGGGATGGAATGGGCCGGTAATGACGGATTCTGGCGGATTTCAGGTATTTAGTCTTGGAGCGGGAAAGGAACACGGTGTAGGCAAGATCGCGTCTATTTTTCCTGGACGTGGTTCCTGTATACCAGCAGAAGGACACCAGGGAAGAAAATCTCTTGTTCGGCTAGACGAAGAAGGGGTCAGGTTCCGCTCTATCGTGGACGGGTCAGAACATTTCTTTTCGCCGGAAGTTGTAATCACACTACAACAGAAACTAGGCGCGGATATCGCGCTAGTTCTTGATGAATGCACGTCACCATTACACTCTTATGGCTATACGAAAAGAGCTATGGAGCGAACGCACCGCTGGGCGAGACGTGGTTTAGAAGCATTCCGAGAAGGCGCCAAGGGCGAGATGTCTCCAAACCCTGGACAAGTTCTGTACGGCATAGTACAAGGGGGCGCGTACAAAGATCTGCGGCAAGAAAGCGCGCAAAGAATAGAGGAGATAGGTTTTGAAGGGTTTGCCATTGGCGGTTCACTTGGTCGATCAAAGGAGGAAATGCACCTGGTTCTTGACTGGACAATACCATATCTTAGCGAGGAGAAACCGCGACCCCTTCTAGGAATCGGAGAGATTGACGATATTTTTGCTGCTGTAGGGCGGGGGGTGGATACGTTTGATTGTGCCGCATGTACACGTATTGCGCGAAATGGCACCGTATTTGTAAAAGATGCACCTCGCCATCGGGTCAACTTGCGAAACGCGCGGTTCAAGTCCGACCCTAACCCAATAGCTAGCCATTGTGATTGCTTCGCGTGTCGCCATCACTCGCGTGCGTACTTGAGGCATCTATGCCGTTCTGGCGAACTATCCTTTTACCGACTTGCCTCAATGCACAACCTTCGATTCATCGTTCGCTTAATGAGCGATATTCGTGCAGCCATAACAGCGGGAAAATTCAACGAGTTGGAACAAGAATGGCAAACAGCAAGAAGAGGTGGATCGGCGTAACATCAAGGCAAGGATTGTCACAGGAAGAAATGTATCGTACTCTGATTTCTTTGAGCCGTGACAATCCTTAGAATCTAAGCTTTTTCTTCCTTGGTAAGGTACTGCAGGATTGCATCAACGACTAGGTAGTTAATCGAACGATCCCGCTTCTCACTCAGCCGAATCAATCGCTCAACAGGACTCTGTTCCATCTTCTTCTGGGGAATATAGATGGACAGCTTATCCAAGATTTGCTTGTTAGCCATATCCCGACCTCCTCTTTATAGTATTTCTTGAATCTTCTCTTATCTGTTCACTACTGAACGAACATGTTCTTATATTATAAGTATTTGTCATCTTAATTCTACCTTAAAAAGAGGACAACTATATATAGATTTGAGCCAATATAGATATTGAGGGGTTCTTGAT
>JAUWOJ010000085.1 GCA_030612175.1 Candidatus Bipolaricaulota bacterium
TCCTCACGCCCACGATAGAGGCGGCTGATATACACCACTCGATTTACAGGATCACAAACCCGGATGCAGGGGAGTGGAAGGCATTATGGGAGGGGGAGGGAGAAGTCTGGTACTGGGTAGATAAACAATACCCCCTCATTCGGGTGGAGCCCATAGAATCTCTCTCTCTTGTGGGTCAGCCCATCACCATCACGGCCAGCCTGGTTCGAAATAACGTGACCGTTGTAGATCCCGGACTGCATCTTGAGGCGGAGATCACCCTGCCCGATGGTGACGTGGTCACCCAGGTCCTCTCGTCCATTGGCGGAGGCAAGTACACTGGTAGCTATAGAGGTGTGGAGATGGAGGGGACCTACACGGCAACAGCGAGGGCTTTTCTTGATGACGAGGCGCTGAGCGTGCGCCTCCTGCCTGTGACCGTGGATATCTTGCCGTTGCCCGTGGTTGCAACGCCAACACCTGGTCCGACGCCTTCCCCTTCGGCCACACCTACGGCAGTAGAGAAAGCTACGCCGACGCCCACTTCTATGGTAAAGCTACCTTGGGAGGGACTTGTCCTATCCAGAGTGAATCTATTTCTCTGGCTCATCATACCCCTTTGTTTCCTAGGCCTGGGTCTTCTAGTGGGGCGGGTTTTGTCGAATCCGGTTCCGCGTCCAAGAGGGGAAACAATGGATATCCGCAAGATAGGAGAATTGCTTCTGCACGAGGAAAGATTCAACAAACGTCGAGAACTTTGCCGAGATGCTAACTTACGAGTCATCGAAATGGAGAGAGAGTGTAAAGAGAGTGAACCGAAGTTTCGGGAAGCAACGGAACAAGTGTGGCTAGATAAGGGATGGGAAGGTGTGATTGACCTCTGGAGCGTGGGAGAACAAGATATTGCCAGGTTGTTTCAGAGGCTCCTAGCACAATTCGTTATCGAGAAGCACCAGGAAAGGGAGGGCTTAGATACCATCTTGAACCTTGTTAATGCAGGAAGGTTTAGTGACAAGGGTGAAGAATTCCCGCGTAGTTTTTTTGAAGATCTATCTGAGATATTTAAGCATGCATCAGAGAAAGCGCAAGATAAGGGCCGAGATTTCAGCTACCGTATTTACCGCGAGTATGCGCAACTTCTGTGGGATGTTGCACATGATAACGCAAAAGGCATATTGGCGACTCTAGTGAGTATCCCAGATGTGCTGGATATGTATGATCAAGACGAGGACCTGTCATTGCGAGAGGACGTGTATTATTTGTGTTATTTCTTGGTGGTGCTGAATCCTGAGAGGCTGAGTGACGGGCGGAAGATCCACTTCTATCCCGAGGCCGAGGAAGCTCTCCGCCGGGGCTCACGCTATAAAGATTTGCCCGACCTTCTTGCTCCACTCAAGGGTTTACGAGTTGCAACTGAAGCGGCAATACCAACACTGCAGGAAGTTCAGAACTCGATCTCACAAAGCGAAGGTGTCCCTCAATTTGCGAAGGCAATGATCGGGATCCTGCTTCGGGAATTGAAAAAAGTACCGGTAGCATCCGCTTCGGAGACAAGCGTGTAGCCAAGGACCCACTGTGCTTTGGGGGGGGGCGGGAGAATGTTTAGCGCAGAGACAGAATATATCGAAGTAGCTGTATACGAGGCATTGGATCGTCTGATCGACTTCGCTCGCTTCATGGATAGGCATCCAGAGGAGCTTGGTAAGACGACATGGCTAGGAATCTTGAAAAACCATATCAAGTTATGCGGGGAACAAATTGAAACTGTCCACCAAGGGAAGCACATCGTTTGCATACTTAACCATGATAGGCAATGGAACACAAATCGATTAGACCGTATTAACCTGTTTGCATTACCCTTTGACATTCTGTGCTGTCGAGATACTAAGAAGTCTGACAATTTGGAGCCTGTGCATTCTGTCGTCAAGGTGGTGCAACAAGAGGGGAATCCGCAGCAGGAGGTGGGCGCTGAGTTGAAGCCCGACGACATGTTGGTAGTACTCTCGTACTCAACCGACGCACAAGAGTGTGTGAAGGAAGAGATCCAATACGTTATTGAGTGGTTCAAGTTGGCTCTTTCTATCAGCGAGGACAAAGTGCTAAAGATCGGTTCTGAACGCATGCCTTTATCTCATGATCGGTACACAAAGCGGGTCGACAATGCCAGGATCCTCTGGATGCACAACATCCA
This sequence comes from Candidatus Bipolaricaulota bacterium, assembly GCA_030612175.1. GTDB lineage: Bacteria > Bipolaricaulota > Bipolaricaulia > UBA7950 > UBA9294 > JAUVYF01. Next base: position 2,171 of record JAUWOJ010000085.1, read on the forward strand.
CACCAAGCAAGTTGCTCATTATCTTAGACTGTTGCCGGGCACTCGCAATGTTATCTTTCACTACATCGGCCCAGTCAGAGAAGATGCCTTGAATCCCGGTCTTAGGTATGGTGGGCGGATTAGCGGGGTGAAACTAAAGCGGGATCTGGACTTGCTCTCAGGAGCAAGGATCGTCAAGCTCTTCTACGTCAGTCCTCATCATGGTTCTGGCAAACGTCAGGCCTTTCTACGATATGACATGGAGGGCTTTGTATATGAACTTCTGAGAGGTGCTCAACTTGCTCGCATGGTCTGGTTTCGTTGGCTTGTTGCTGAAGAAGCTGTTACGATCATGACTAAATTGTTCTATGATGAGTTGGGTGATGTCCCGGGTTGCGCATCGCAGGCTCTGCTTGAAGCGAAGAACATGGCATACAACGAGTGGAAAGGTGATTCCGAACGCTACTACGCTTGGGCTGCACCCGTGCTGATTACCCAGGGATGCGACACTACACCCTTTGACAAACCCTCACCGCCAACCCCTGCGCTGTTGTACTATAAGGAGGGTCTCGAATTAGTAGGAGAAGAACGGAGCAAAGCTCTGGAACAGTTGGAGAGTCACTTTGAGCAAAAACACCTCAAGCAAGAAACGTACAAAACCCTGCGTCAGCTCATATTAGATCAAATCCTCGAGTGGGAGAAAGAACTCGGCACCGAGGACGAGCCATCTATGGTATCAGACATACGAGAGATCGAGAATCGCGTCCACCGCTTTCCCGAGGCTGTGGAAGATCTAATCCTTGACATCCTTGACGGTCAACTTCCGTTGATGGACCTGGAGGAGACCTTCAAGAAACTGGTGGAGCAGCTCTGTGAGAACTAGATTCTGGTTCATTCTCTCCAATATATGCACTTTTATGCTAGGGATAGTGATCTCTAGCGCGACGGAGGTCTTCATAAATCTGATGTTCTCCGACAGAGTGCGTGAGCAGGAGGTTATCGCCGTTGCAGCTGGTGCTGCAGCTAGTTTCTACTTTGGAGTCTCTGCCTTTTTTTGGTTCGTTTGCGCGCTGGCTCTTGGATACCTTCATGAGGAGGAGAATAGATGGCCTGGGACGAAGCTGCCGAGGTATAGGAGGACTTTGCTTAGACGCTATAGAGTGCTGCTCGTAATGATACTGTTTCTCGCAGTGACCTTTCTGATCATAGCGTGCATTTTTCTGTTGGTTTCTTTCTTGGTTGCCAACCTGAGTACGGGTGTACCAACATCCGCGTTGTCCTATCCACGATGAAGGGCTGGCGGTCGAGCATATGATAGTCTAGGCGATATAGAATTCTGGTAGTGGTTAAGTGTTGACTGATGGGGCACTTTGCTTGCAAAGTAATCTCCGCGATGAACTCTGGACAAGAGCAACCTTGCCCCTGTATATGGGATTTCCAATGGGCGAAAAGCCATTTTGTCCAACGCGCAGAAAGAGACTGTATTTGAGCCGCCGTCAGCCATCAGTTAATATGTAACCACTACCGAATTCTCTTATGTTGCCGTCCAGCGCCGCAGCCTCAAAACCGTCACCTCCGGCCGGCAGTTGAAGCGCACCGCCGGGCCGACCAGTCCCATGCCCCGGTTGACGTAGAGCCACATCTCGCCCACGCGGTAGAGCCCCGCCGGATACTTGCGGCCCAGGTAGGGCAGCACCAGTGGCCCGGCGAAAGGTAACCGCACCTGCCCGCCGTGGGAATGGCCCGAGAGTTGCAGGCTCACCCGCCCATCGGCTGCTACCTCGTCGGCGTAGTCGGGCTCGTGGGCCAGGAGCACGACTGTGGCACCGGCCGGCACTGCCTCCAACGCCTTCTCCAGGTCGGCGTAGCGCTCCCACACGTCGTCCACCGCTGCCACCCACAGCCCATCCGCTACCTCCCGTGCCGCGTTGCGCAGCACGGTGATCCCGGCGTCGGTCAGCGCCCCGGCGACGGTGTCGGCGTCTGTCCAGTGGTCGTGGTTGCCCAGGCAGGCCAGCACGTGGGGGCCCCCCCCCCCCCCCCCCCGGGGGGGGG
>JAUWOJ010000070.1 GCA_030612175.1 Candidatus Bipolaricaulota bacterium
CTGTTGTCTCACAATGATCAGCCCACAAGCAGGAGCAATGATACACGTTGCAGTGTTCCAGGTCTTGTCGGAGGCGAAGGAGATCGTCGTTTCCGCAACTCACTGCAATTGACCTACGTAGCGCGCGCCTGCGCAGGTTGGTAGGTAGCTTCTTCTTTATCCTGTTGAATTTCGAAGATGTCTTTGGAAGGTAGACCATCCGTTCTACCCGAACTCGTAGTCTTCGACATTGCCTTTGCTCCTCGTGTCTCGTGCCTCAAGGATGTCGGGTTTGAACTGCGGGTGCAATGCCCTGCTCAGACGGCGTAGCCGCTCCGTCTGCTCGAGGAGATCCGAGCCGACATTCTAGCGGCGGAGAAGAGCACATCAGGGTTGCTGGGTGAGATTCTTGGCGTAGAGGGCGTGTGAAGCCATTCCCAGGACCGGCGTCCCGGTGAAGGCAGTCTTGCATATAGACCGTGCGAGCTCGTATACTGAAGGTAACCTTTTATATGAACTAGAGCGGAATCCTGCAGAAGCCCGTACTCTATCTCTCTTACTACTTCAAGCGCCATAGGCAGCAGTATTACGATTTACTACAAGCGGTGCGGGACATAGGCGACTGGGAGTCTTGGTTGAAGTTCTTCTTTCAGGGGATAGCCGAAGTATCGCAAGAGGCTACGACCACTGCTCGGCGTATTGTGGAGCTGCGCGAAAAGCACTGGGCTCTGATTATCGAGCAGTTTGGGCGCGTAGCCGCCAACGGGCTCAAAGTATTGGAGTCGCTCTACTCCCGACCAATCATCACTGTAAACGATATCGTCAAGATGACGGGAACCAGCTTTACGGCAGCCAATCAACTAATGAAGAAGTTCGTCGCGTACAGAATGCTCTCTGAGATTACGGGTCAGGCACGGAATCGACGGTTCCGTTACGATGCCTATATCGACCTCTTTGCTGAGGAGGTTAAGGACGGGTGAAAAACTCAAGCGCGCTCCTTACCAAATAGGATATTCCGTGCTCTTGCTCAGACGGCGAACTGTTCCATAGTCAATAGCGTCTAATGACTGTGGATGCTGGTCTTGTTGTTCTTACGCTCAAATGATGTGACACAATGCTGTGGCGTCTGACACAGTGCAGCCATAGACCAGATTGCGCGTGGGTGGTCGATCGCTGATAATGGGCCACAACCCACAGAGCAATCCTCCCACCAGGATGGTGATCACAGACTATGGAGTCTGATAGCGATTTTGAGCAACTGATTGAACGACGTGGCACCGATAGCATTAAATGGGCTTTGTTCGATGAGGATGTCCTACCAATGTGGGTCGCAGATATGGACTTTCGCGCTCCACAGGCCGTGATCACGGCTCTGCAACAACGCGTCGAGCATGGCGTATTCGGTTATCCGCACGAGCCCCCGCACCTGCGTGATGTGGTCGTCGATTGGATCGCCCGCCACTACAACTGGGCGGTGCAACCGGATGCCCTCGTTTTCCTCCCTAATGTGGCGGTTGGGTTCAACCTAGCGATCCAGGCCGGCGGGAAGCCCGGCAGTGGTTTACTGTTTCAGCCGCCGATTTACTTTCCTATCCTTGACGTTCCGAAGCATGCTGGACTCGAAGCGCGGCCAAGCGAGCTGGTACGAGGAGAAGATGGCCACTACGAGATCGACTATGATGATGTAGAACGGGTGGCAGGCGAGCGATGTTCGGCGTTCATCCTGTGCAACCCGCACAACCCGGTGGGGCGCGTCTTCTGCCTCGAGGAACTCGAGAAGCTGGGAGAGACTTGCCTGCGTCACGATCTGCTCATCTGCTCCGATGAGATCCACGCCGACCTTGTTTACGACGGGCGATGCCATATCCCTATCGCCAGCATCGATCCAGAGATCGCGGCGCGGACGATCACCCTGATCGCACCGAACAAGACGTTCAATGTAGCGGGGATCAGCTGCGCAATTGCTGTGGTCCCCAATTCCGAATTGCGACAACGCTTGGAGGAGGCCCGCCGCGGCATTGTCCCGCATGTTGGGATTATGAGTTATGTGATGACCGATGCTGCCTACCGTCACGGTGAACAGTGGTTGAGCCAACTCATTGCATACCTGGGCAAGAATCGTAGCTTTGCGGAGGAATTCGTCCGCGACCAGCTCCCAGGCGTGAGAGTAGCTCCGATCGAGGGAACGTATCTTGCGTGGCTTGATTGTCGCGATCTTGGCCTTGAGGAGAGTCCGCGCGCGTTCTTCCTCCGCGAAGCGCGTGTTGGGCTAAACGACGGTGCTCGCTTCGGCCTTGGCGGGGAAGGGTTCGCGCGCCTCAATTTCGCGACACCGCGGTCCAACCTCCTCGACGGCCTCCAGCGCATGCGAAGAGCGCTACTGTTGAGGGAAGAGAACACTTGATTCCAGATCCACCGATTAGCCAGTTTCTGGTCAAGATCGGTTGAAATTCTTTCTTGCTGTCCCTAGAATTATATATGATCTGGAGGGGTGGGTGAGCGGCCTAAGCCGCTAGTTTGGAGAACTGGTGTACCTTCGGGTACCGCGGGTTCGAATCCCGCCCCCTCCGCCAATGCCTGTGCTAGGTGGGGGGCTAGCGGTCCCCTTAATCCACAACCCGCTATAGTGGAGCTGAAGGGCGTTTTGAGAGAGGAAGTAGTAGGGTCTGTGCCGGGAAAGTAGCGTTGAGGGTTGAGCCCTCTGCGGCGCATGCTGGTGAACTCCGTCAGGCCTGGAAAGGAGCAGCGGTAAGCAAGCCTCTGCGGGTGTTAGAGGATCACTTGACCTGAGCTGGCTACCTTGGTGGCGCCTGTTGCTTTCTCGCGAGGAACCCACGCACAGGCTGTTAATAGGGAGAGATATGCGGACATTCTTGTGTATTCCAATTGGTGAAGCCTTGAGAGTGAAGCTCGCTGATCTCTCCTCTCGATTTCAGCAATTGGTCCATGTGCGAGCCAGTTGGGTGCGGCCGGAGAATCTTCACTTGACGGTTCGCTTCCTGGGGGAAATTGACCCAATGCTGACGGTTGATTTGGAGCGGTGTTTTCGTGCTGTACTCGAGCGTATTCCTCCTTTCATTGCTCCAATCAATGAACTGGGGGCCTTTCCTTCAGCCCGGCGACCACGTGTTGTCTGGGCGGGCGGGAAAGCCGTTGCTCCGTTTGTCCAGCTTGTTTCATTGGTCGAACAAGAGCTAGTCGGATTTGGCTTTCCAGGGGAGCGCAAGCCGAGCATATCTCATGTTACCCTTGCCCGAATCAAAGGAAGGGTTGATGGGTCGGTTGAGGAAGCGATTTGCTCGCTTGATGGTGTTCCATCTTGGAACCTGCAGGCCGAGCAGCTTGTTCTGATGGAGAGCAGACTCACCTCTCGTGGAGCGGTTTACTCTCCATTGTTTTCCCTTCCCATGCGAGGGTGAAATGTCGCCCTTCAAGTACCTGGATCACACAGCAGACATGTGTATTCAAGGGATAGGGGCTTCCGTTGAAGAAGCGTTTTGCGAAGCAGCACGCGCTGTATGTAGCCTTATGGTTGATCTGGATCTGGTTGTCCCCAAGACAAGAATCCAGGTCTCTGTAGGCGCCTCTAGTCTGGAGTTTCTTCTAGTGGAGTGGCTGGGCGCACTTATCAGTCAGAAGGATCTTTCGCGAATGATCTTTTGTCGTTTTGGCGTAGATATTGTGACGAACAGCAAAGGGTTCCGTCTGGAAGGTGAAGGATGGGGGGAAGAACTTAATCCCGTTTGGCACAGAGCCAAATTAGAGGTGAAGGGGGTGAGCTACGCGGGCCTGCAAGTCTCTAGAGGGAAAGAAGGCTGGATCGCGCAGTGCGTGGTCGATGTGTAGATAACAATGAGTGAACAATACATGCTAGAGAGGCTAGGGAAGGCGGAGTGGCTTGTTCCTGCAACTGGTGAGATGCGGGTTCCTGGCCGGATATTCGCTGATTGCGGGACAATCGAGCAGTTGAAGGCCGATATAGAAGAAGGGAAAGAATGGAATGCCCTGCGCCAGGTGTGTGAGGTCGCGTGTCTTCCCGGCATTGTCACAGCATCACTTGCCCTTCCTGATGTTCACCCGGGCTATGGATTTCCTATCGGTGGGGTAGCGGCGTTTGACGTTGATAGCGGTGTGGCTGTGGTTGGCGGAGCGGGGTTTGACATCAACTGCGGTGTCCGCACGCTTAGAACACCACTTACTGAAGAGAGTGTCCTAGATTACAAGGAAAAGCTAGCCGAGCAACTCTTCCGTGATATCCCCGCCGGATTGGGCTCAGAGGGAAAGCTACGCTTATCGGTCGAGGAGATCGACCAGGTTTTGATCAAGGGAGCAAGATTTGTAGTAGAACAAGGCTACGGAGTAGAGGAGGATCTGGAGTACATAGAGGAAGGAGGACAGCTTACTGGAGCCGATCCGAGGACAGTTAGCGCTGTTGCTAAACAGCGCCAGTTTCGCCAGGTAGGCACGCTTGGTTCGGGGAATCACTATCTAGAGGTACAGGTTGTAGAAAAAGTGTTCGACGAGAAAGCAGCTGGCATCTATGGTTTACGTAAGGGACAAGTTGTCATCTCCATTCATACTGGCTCGCGCGCTCTTGGTCATCAGATTGGGCAGGACTACCTAAAAGAAATGGTTAAGGCAACCAAGAAGTATAACCTGCCGGTGCGGACGCGGGAGCTTGCCTGTGCTCCGATAAGGAGCAATGAAGGAGAGCGTTACCTGGCCGCTGTTGCCTGTGGGGGAAACTGCGCGTTTGCTAATAGGCAAGTGATTACGCATCTTGTTCGCTCCTCGTTTGCTCGTGTTTGTGGCATTCCTCCGACCAGTGTATGCACCGTGTACGATATCGGACACAATAATATCAAGCTTGAACGTCATTGTGTTGATGGAGAAGAACGCACACTTCTTGTCCATCGTAAAGGAGCTACAAGGGCATTTGGTCCTGGACGCGAGGAGTCGCCCGTGTCCTATCGTAGCGTTGGCCACCCGATGCTTGTTGGCGGAACAATGGGGACGGCTTCGTACATCATGAGGGGGACAGAGGTTGGAATGAAAAAGGCATTTGGGAGCGGGGTCCATGGAGCTGGACGTGCTCTGTCACGCAGAAAAGCAGCCAAGCGATACTGGGGCGAGAATGTTAGGTCATCACTCAAGGATAGAGGAATTATCCTGCGCGCTCATAGCCTTCGCGGTATTGCCGAAGAAGCCCCCGGCGCCTATAAAGACATAGAGCAGGTGGTTAAGGCAGCGACTGATGCAGGGATAAACCATCCGGTGGTACGCCTGCGACCGCTCATTGTGATCAAGGGTTGAATTGGTTCCTCGCGGTCAAGACAAGATAACCCAGAGAAAGACTTACCAGCTTGATCTCTCGCCAAGCCGTAAAGATCGCAGAGAAAGGCAGAAAATGGGTTAAGAGCAAAGGCACCTTACTGCCAAAGACAAAGTCATTTTACCGCAGAGGACGCAGAGGAAACCAACAATAGGATAAAAGTAACCCCACTACGTAGATCTCCTT
>JAUWOJ010000014.1 GCA_030612175.1 Candidatus Bipolaricaulota bacterium
TAGGTCGTAGATATCATGGTTCCCTAGTACGTAGTAACGTGGTCCATCAAATTCCGCGTAGATAGCCTCCGCGTCTCTAAGGATTCCTGGAATTCGTGCGGGCTCACCCAAATCTTCCCCTATCACAAATATTCCATTAACGAAGTCTCCCAGCTCGACGACGAGGTCAACCGGAAGGGCATTCATGGCAGCAATACATGACGAGAGGCGCTCAGGATAGTCTGTCATCACCTTTGCCTCTCCAGGTGAATCGGTATCGTGCGCGTGCAAATCGGTAAAGATACCGAGGTGCACCTGCATAGACGTAGGTGAATTGTCAGCAACCAGCAACCCACAGACAACTACAAGTAGAAAGACGGCAATACATAACGCTCTTGAAGCTCGCGCTGTCCACATAGCTTCCTCCTTCACTTCTGTTACAGCTTACCGTGTATCCTTCACGCCAGCAACTCGATCATGAGATACTGGAGGCGCTAGAATACTTGCAGGAACGCTTCGAGCGAAAGATCGTTTGATTCATGCTGATCTAGCTAAGAGCAAGGTACGTTGCTCTTCTAGATCCTTCGTTCTGCAAGACTGATCTCTATTAAGTCGGAAAGGTCTTCGGCGCGATCAGAGATCTCCACCAGTTCCTCCACGAATTCTCGTACCAGTATCTTTTCAGCCAACGGGAGATCCATTAGGAACAAGTTCTTAATGAACTTCCGCTCAATATGATCGATTTCGCTCTCCTGCTTCTCTAGTGCAGTAGTATGCACAGTTACTCCAGCTTTGCTCTCTAGCAGTAACCTGATCGCTTCTCTCAGATCTGAGAGCATGGCAACCGAACGTTCGGTAATCTCGATGGCAAAAGGCTTCAGGCTGTCAGGGATTCTGATACATTGCAGAAGCGTAAAGTCAAGGATTGCCTCAGCCGCATTTGCCAGCCGGTCTACGTCCTCGATGATTCTAAGAACTTGGCGGCGAGATTGGGGAAGAAGTACCCCTTTCAGGAGCTCTATCTCAACTTGGCGTCGTGCGTCATCAGCTTTCCCTTCGATCTTGTGCACTTCAAACGCCAACTCACTTGCCTCCTTTGCATCACCTATCTCTAGGTAGGCTAGCAGGCAATCGCGAAAGCGATTCAGACACTCTTCTACTAAGGCAAAGTGCTCGAATACTAGCTCTTCTATTCTGTTCTCCTTTCTCCATAACCTCACGCTTGTACCTCCTTTACCTATCTGTGAATGCATTATCGATCACTTGTCCTCCAATCGCAAATTGTTGTCATAATTGTCATCGGTTGTTATACTGCGAAGGTATTCTAACGTCCTCCAGGAGTGATAATTAATGGGACAGAGAAAAAACATCTGTTTTATTGGCCACTCTGGCGCTGGTAAATCGACGCTTGTTACTGCGTTACTGCGAAAGAGCGGCATTAAAGAGGAGATTGTGCTCGATTCTTCGGACGAAGAGAAAGCGCACGGTTATTCTATTGATATGGGAATTGGTGCCTGCACTTGGAATGGAGAAAAGATCACGATGCTTGATACACCCGGGGGAGATGAGTTCATCGAGGAAATGTACAAGGCTATTCCCGTTGCCGATCTTTCTGTGCTCACAGTAAATGGTGAAAAGGGGATAGAGGTTACCACGGAGCGAGGATGGGAACTCAGCGGAGGAAAGCAGCTCCCGACAATCGTTTTTGTCAATCACATGGACAAAGAAAACGCAAATTTCGATGACGTCGTATCTTCTTTGCGCAATCAACTTGAGGGGAAGTTCATTCCGATCCAAGTTCCAATTCGACAAGAAAAGGAATTCGTCGGCGTTGTGGATGTGATAGCGAACCGCGCCCTTTATTTTGATGATGAGAGGAAGAAAACTGTTCCCGCTGACTTGCAGCAAGACGTCTCTGAGCTGAGAAACTCCCTGATAGAGGAAATTGCCTCCATTGACGATGAGCTAATGCTGAAATTCCTGGAAGATGAAGAGATCAGTGTTTCTGAGCTTTCTGCTGGGTTGCGCAAGGGTGTCGCAGATGGAGCCGTGACGCCAATTGTGTGCGGTGTGGCCTCACAAGACAAGGGAATTAGGGCACTGATGAATGCTCTCGTTGACCTCGCCCCGGAAAGCAAGGAGAACAAGGAGGGTCCTTGTTCTGCGATTGTGTTTAATCTGAGTACTGACCCATACCTTGGTCGACTCAATTATGTACGAATTCTACAGGGTATTCTTAAAGAAGGAGAGACTTACTACGATATTTCTAGGAACGAGAAGATAGAAATTCGTGATTTGCATACATTTGAAGGAACGAAGCAGTTGCCAGCTACGCAAGGAGAATCGGGTGAGATTGTTGCAATTGGCAAACTTAAGGACCTTCGTGTAGGGACAACCATAGCGAGCGAAAAGGACACTGCGCCTTTCCTTCTGGCCGATTTCCCTAAGCCGGTTTATTCACGTACCATTGTTCCTAAGAGCCAGGCTGATGTAGGCAAAATGAGTTCGGCCATGAGGGAGTTGACCACTAGCAAAGTTACGCTGAGATTGGAGCGCGATACAGTAACTAAGGAGATGATTCTCTGGGGAATGGGTAGTATCCAATTATCAGTGTTCATAAGCAGGTTGAAGAACCGGTTTAACGTTTCACTGGATACGCGTCGTCCGGCCATTCCGTACAAAGAGACAATCACAAAGAAAGCAACGGCGAGATATCGCCACAAGAAACAGTCCGGCGGTAGAGGGCAGTTCGGCGAGGTCGAGTTACGTATTGAGCCAACGCAGCGCGGGAAAGGCTTTGAATTCGTAGATGAAATCAAGGGAGCATCTATCCCTGGCCAGTACATTCCTGGTGTTGAAAAAGGGGTAGTAGAGGCAATGGTAGAAGGAAACTTGGCCAAGTATCCGGTAACAGACGTACTGGTGGCGGTCTACGATGGGAGTTTTCATCCAGTTGATTCCTCAGAGCTAGCATTCAAACTTGCGGCGCGAAATGCCTTTCGTGAGGCAATGGATCAAGCACAGCCGTGTCTTCTTGAACCAGTTATGAGCTTAGAAGTGCGTATTCCTGATGAGTATACAGGCGATGTAATCAGTGATTTGAACGGAAGGCGTGGGAAGATCCTAGGCATGGAGCCAGTTGGTCGCGCTACCGTTGTTCGAGCAGAGGTTCCGCTGATTGATTCGCAAAGTTATGCCCTTGATCTCAAATCGATTAGCCAGGGTCGAGCAACGTTCCAAATGCAATTCTTAAAATATCACCAGGTTCCAGCAAATCTACAGGAGAAGATCATCAGCAAGAGCAAGGAAACTGAATGAACGTTGCGCGATACATGAGACTAAATCCAATTACCGTACTTGCTGCCGCGCCTTTGAGTAAAGTAAGAGAAGTGATGGAAGAGAATGCTCTTGGCATCCTTTTGGTTGTCTCCGATGCAGGTGAGCTAACGGGTTTTATCACGAAAGGAGCGCTCAGGCAAGTGCAGGATTGGGACTTACCGGTAGAGGTAGCTTGCTTTGAAGCGCGCTTTGCGGTTTCCAAGGATGATACCCTGGAAAAGGCCGCTTTGATTCTTTTAGAGAACCAGTTGGCACTTCTTCCCGTTGTCGATGGGCAGCGTCTGGTGGGCATCATTACTCAGGGAGATGTTCTCTTTGCGCTTGCGCGCGGATTGGGCATTGGGCTTAAGGGGACTCGATTTGTCGCCAAAGTGACTCATCTAGATGACTTGTATGCGATGATGAGAGTCCTACAGGCTAACAATGCCCAGTTGGTGGGATTTATGTGTGGAAATAGGGAAGGAGAGTACCAAGATATCATCTTACGTGTTCGTGAAGTTGCGGATAAGGAAAAGTTGCGCGCAGAACTTGAAGAGGCACTGCACCAAGCTCAATGCTAAGTATCACTCTTGCTACTCATCAACAAAGCGTCCTTATCGACATCACTAGGCAAGCACAAGAATCAATTGAGAAGTCTGGGATCAAAAAAGGGATGTGTTATATCTACTGTCCTCATACCACCGCCGGGTTGTTAATCAACGAATCCGCGGACCAAGCAGTAGCTGACGATATCTGTACTGCCTTGGATGGTCTAGTTCCACAGGGAGCAAACTGGACTCATCTTGAAGGAAACTCTCCGGCTCACATCAAGTCTGCGTTAGTCGGAAACTCTCTGTGGGTGGCTTTTGAAAATGGGCAACTATTACTGGGGCGTTGGCAGGGGATTTTCTTCTGCGAATTTGATGGACCGCGACAGCGCAAAGTATGGTTTACTGCCTTGTCTTGACACTGTAGAGACCGTCTAGTACAATAAACGGCTGGCCGAATCTAAGGCCAGCGTAGCTCAATTCGGAAGAGCAACTGATTTGTAATCAGTAGGTTGCCAGTTCAAGTCTGGCCGCTGGCTCTCAATATGCTTGGAGGGGTACCGAAGTGGTCAAACGGGGCGGACTGTAAATCCGTTGGCCGTCGCCTACGGGGGTTCAAATCCCTCCCCCTCCAAAAGCTGGCAGATGGTATAGTTTTGGGGTACACTGTTAAGGGCTATGTAAGCCCGTGTAGCTCAGGTGGTAGAGCACCCCCTTGGTAAGGGGGAGGTCATCGGTTCAATTCCGATTGCGGGCTCATAATGATTGCAGCGACAGGCTAGATGTATCCTATCTTGGTGATATTGTTATAATGGACAGATTTAGTATAGTACGACGTTAAGGAGGTTAGAGAAGTGGCTAAAGAGAAGTTCGAGAGGACTAAGCCTCACGTAAACATAGGGACAATCGGGCACATTGATCATGGAAAGACAACGCTGACCTCGGCAATTACCAAAGTGCTTGCTGCTCAGGGGAAAAAAGCAAAGCCTTTGGAATTTGCGGATATTGATAACGCTCCTGAAGAGAAGGAGCGCGGGATTACGATTAATGTCCGTCATGTCGAATATGAGACTGACGATCGTCACTACGCGCACATTGACTGTCCGGGACACGCCGATTACATCAAGAACATGATTACAGGCGCTGCTCAAATGGATGGAGCAATCCTGGTTGTTGATGCTTCTGATGGTCCAATGCCTCAGACACGCGAACATCTTCTTCTTGCACACCAAGTGAACGTTCCTGCGATTGTCGTGTATTTGAACAAGATTGACCAAGTTGATGATCCAGAACTGATAGACTTGGTGGAGATGGAGATACGGGAGCTTCTTTCCAAGTACGAATTCCCAGGCGATGAGACTCCGATTATTCGTGGCTCGGCACTGAAGGCAATGGAAAGTGGCGATCCGAAAGCGGAGGAATGTAAGTCGATTCTTGAACTCATGGATGCAGTTGATTCCTATATTCCCTTGCCAGATCGCGAGGAAGACAAACCCTTCCTGATGCCGATCGAAGATATCTTCTCGATCAAAGGACGTGGAACGGTGGCTACTGGACGCGTTGAGCGAGGCAAGATTACACCAGGAATAGAAGTGGATATAGTCGGTATTCATGATAAGGTTGCCAAGACGGTTGCCACTAGCTTGGAGATGTTCAATAAGACGCTTGAGTATGCAATAGCTGGCGATAATGTGGGAATCTTGCTGAGAGGGATTGACAAAGATGAAATTGAGCGTGGACAGGTGGTTGCCGCGCCAAAATCAATCACTCCGCATGCTAGATTCGAAGCGGAGGCCTATATCTTAACAAAGGACGAAGGGGGACGTCATTCTCCGTTCTTTGATGGGTACAAACCACAATTCTTCTTTCGTACAACTGATGTCACAGGATCAATTCACCTCCCAGAGGGAATCGAGATGGTAATGCCAGGCGATAATGTCAAGATTATCGGCGAACTGATTCATCACGTGGCAATGGATGAAGGCCTACGATTCGCTATCCGCGAGGGTGGAAAAACGGTTGGAGCTGGCGTTGTGACCAAAGTTCTTGAATAAGTAGACACCATGGCAAAAAAAAGTGAGGTCGTTATTCATGTAGCTTTGGCTTGCGGTGAGTGCAAACGTCGTAACTATCACACGAAGCGAAACAAGAGAAACACTCGCGAGAAGTTAAACCTTAACAGGTACTGTAAGTGGTGTAAGCGACATACAGCGCACAAAGAGGTTTGACAAGGTGCGTTCGACTAGGCCCGTAGCTCAATTGGCAGAGCATCCGACTCCAAATCGGAAGGTTGGGGGTTCAACTCCTCCTGGGCCTGCTAGATGAAAAAGGAGAAGTTGGATGCTCGAGAGAATTACAAATTACCTTAAAGGGGTAAGGGGAGAAGTCAGCCGAGTAAGTTGGCCGACGCGTAGTGAGGTTATTTCTCTAACTGCCCTGATCTTACTGTTGGTAATTATATTGACGTTGTATATCTGGGGAGTGGATGGAGTTATCCAATCAGTCCTCGGTTTCCTGCTCCAACTCTAGTCTCAATTATGCAGATGAAGAAATGGTATGCGATTCAGACCTATGCTGGTTCTGAACTAAAGGTGAAAGACGATTTGAACGAGCGAGTTGAGAGTCGCAAACTGGAAAAGAGCTTCGAGAAATTCCACGAAAACGACTTAGTGACCTTCTTTCTTGTTCCAATTGAGGAGGTTATTACCTCGCGTAGCCGGCGGGGAGGAAGTTTTGAGTACCGGATCCCTTACGAATACGATCTAGTGGCTGAGCCAAACGAGCGAATTCAGCGAGGAAACGTAATCGCTCGAAAACCTCCACGGCATATGGAAAGTGATGCGCGAGTGAGTGCGGTAGAGACATTGCAGCGAGTAATCGTTGAAATGACCAATCACAACGAACAAGAGTACCTTGTTCCGGTAGACAAGCGGATCCGTCGAGATATCCGAGTAGGGGAGAAGATCAGGAACGGTGTTCCTTTGACATCAGATAAGGATGAAGCATTTGTCGTTGAAAACAAGGGCGCGATCGTTTTGCGGGATAAGGTGAGAAGAACGACTTTTGAGTATCCTGATGGGAAAGAGAAGACTAGGTTGATTCCCGAGAAATGCATAGTAAAACTGCGACAGGGGACAAGATTTAGCCAGGGTGATCTGATTGAGAAAAAAGACCAAATCATCAGTCGAGCTTCTGGTTTATTCAAAGTCAAGGAGTATAAGGACAAGCGCATCGGTGGAATTCAGCGCATAGAGAAGCGTCGGCTTTTCCCAGGATACGTATTCACCCGTATGAATCTTGACGAGAAACAGATGATGGCGCTTATCAATGGGATCAGAGGGGCTGTGCGCTATGTTGGCTCGCGTTATCACCCAGTGCCAATTGAAGGCCCTGAAATGAAGTTAATCAAGCGAAAAGCAGGATTGTTAGAGACACCCGTAGCAGCTAACTCTGGTGAGCCAAAGATCGAAATTGATTTCAACGTCGGAGAGGTAGTGGAGATTGTAGAGGGGCCATTCTCTGATTTCACGGGTGAGCTTAAAGAGATAGATAAGAAAGCAGAGGAAGTAGTCGTAATGGTCAAGATCTTTGGGCGCGAGACACCCGTACGTCTTGGGCTTGAGGGGGTCGAAAAATTGTGACCCATGGAATGAGGAGAGAGCATGGCAAGAAACGCAATCGCAAAGATTAATCTTCAGATCCCGGCCGGACAAGCAACTCCAGCACCGCCAGTTGGTACAGCTCTGGGAGAGCATAAGTTGAACATTATGGAGTTCTGTAAGAAATTTAACGAGGCGACCAAGGCCGAAACACCTGGGGTGATCATCCCTGTTCTGATCTCTGTTTACCTGGATCGTAGCTTCACCTTCATCCTCAAACAACCGCCAGCAGCAGAGTTGATCAAGATGGCCGCTGGCATAAAAACAGCATCGCCGATTCCTAACCGCCTGAAGGTAGGTAAGATTTCAACCGAGCAAGTAAGGCGGATTGCTGAGCGGAAACTTCCTGATCTGAACACGTACAAGCTTGATTCGGCGATAAAGATTATTGAAGGTACGGCGAGGAACATGGGAATTGAGGTGGTCAACTCGTGACCCGCAGTAGACGTTACGAGGAAATCCGATTGACAACGAAGCCAGAACAGATGTACGCCATTGATGATGCAATTGAAAAGCTGAAAGCGTCTGCTACTGCTGGGTTTGACGAAACTGCGGAAGCAGTATTCAAACTGGGAATCAAACCGAGCCAGGTAAGTGTACGCGGAACTTGCAGCCTTCCACATGGAACAGGAAAAACCCTTCGCATCCTTGTTTTTGCCAAAGGAGAAGGGCTGACCGAAGCGAAAGAGGCAGGAGCAGATTATGTGGGCGGTGAGGACTTGGCGGAAAAAATCCGGGACGGTTGGCTAGAGTTTGACAAGATTGTGGCAAGTCCTGAAATGATGTCTATTGTCGGTAAATTGGGAAAGATTCTCGGTCCGCGAGGACTGATGCCAAGCCCTAAGACAGGGACAGTTACCACAAGTGTAGGAGAAACAGTTGAAGAGCTAAAGAAGGGAATGGTTGAATTTCGTAATGACCGCCATGGTGTCGCTCATTGCATCTTTGGGAAGGTTTCGTTTGACGCAAGCGCTCTCAAGGAGAATCTTATTGCTCTTATGGAGAGTGTTGCCGAACAGAAGCCGGAAGAAGGGTTAAAGGATCGATACATGAAGAAAACGGTGATTGCTTCGACTATGGGGCCAGGGATTGTCATTGATCCCGAAGAAATCGCGATGGTGACAGAGCGGATGGATTAGGAGCAACGAGATGTCAACAGAAGCAAAAAGAGAAGAGGTTTCATATCTCAAAGACAGATTCGAACAAGCCACTTCCTTTGTCCTTGCTGATTATCATGGACTAACAGCTAGTCAAATGGTGAAACTGCGTGAAAAATTCACCAAACAGGGACTTGAGTTTCGCGTTGTAAAGGATACGTTGGCTCGAATTGCAGCGAAAGAGGCTGGCCTCCCTGAATTGATAGATATGTTAATAGGGCCAATCGGTATAGCAATCGGCTACGATGACCCGGCCTTGGCATTCAAGCTGAGTGAGGAGTGTCGTAAGCTGTACACCCCACATTACATACCGAAGGGTGGCGTATTTGAAGGAGTTGTCATCCTCGAAGGAGAGGTCAGGCGTTACGCATCTATGCTTTCGCGCGAAGAGCTGTTGGCAAAACTAGCTATGCTTTGTGCAAGTCCAATGCGTGTCTTGGCTGTTGTGTTGAAGGACACAATCCGTGAACTGGCTACTGTCTTGAGCAGCGTCTGTAGCAAGCTAGAAGAAGAGCAGAATAAGGAGGAGCAAGATGGATAAAGAGGCGATCCTTCAAGAAATAGAGAACATGCCCGTGAAGGACTTAGCTGAGTTAGTAGAGATGATTGAAAAGCGGTTCAACGTCTCGGCGACGATGATGGCGCCAGCTGCTGTTGCAGTGGCTGGCAACGGGAAAGAGGAAGCCCCCGCAGTCGAAACCTATAGCGTTGTGATCACTAGTCCTGGACAGAAGAAAATCCAGGTTATCAAAGAATTGAAAGAGCTGACAGGAAAGGGACTAAAAGAGTGCAAGGAGCTTGTGGATAACCTCCCCGCGACTGTTAAAGAAGGAGTGGAGCCTGAAGAGGCAGCAAGCACCAAGGAGAAACTGGAGGCAGCAGGAGCAGAGGTCGAATTACGATAGCTCTGAATGGTTGATATTCTTTACTATAGGTTGCCTTAGGGCAAATAGTGCCTTAAGGCGATCATTATCTAGAGGGACAAGGTGAAACAACGAGAAAGGAAGTCGTACGGGCGAATCAAGGAGATCCTGCCTCCACCCTATTTATTGCAGGATGAGAAGGAATCATTTGATGTATTCGTAAGAACAGGAATCAAAGAAGCCTTCTCTAGTATATCTCCTATCAAGGGGCATAGAAAAGATGGGCTTGCGTTGGAGCTAACCGATCCCTACCTGGGAGAGCCGCGCAACTCTGAATTCGAATGCAAGGACAAAGATCTTACCTACTCACGCCCGTTACGGGTAACTGCACGCCTGCTGCAAGATGGGAAGACTCGACAAAAAACGGAGCTATACATCGGAGATTTGCCAATGATGACGGCTCGTGGTACGTTCATTATTAACGGATCTGCGAACGCGCTTGTGAACGAACTGTCGCGAGCACCTGGCGTGTATTTCAGCCAAGAAGACGAGAATCAATACAAAGGACACATCCTCCCAGAGCTGGGAGCTTGGCTTGAGGTAACCCTTGATACCCGACGGAAAGTACTTAAAGCAAATCTCGATCGTAAGGGGAAAGTTCTAGCGACTGTACTTCTGAAGGCACTGGGATTCAACACAGAGAAGATTCGCTCTTATTACAGTTTTCCACTCACCCCGGTAACTATTGAAGCCCTGGAGCCCTACATTGGCTATCGGGCTGCTCTCTCAGTTGGGGAAGGGAAGAACATGATCCTGGCGGCCGGAGAACAACTGCAAAAGGAGCATTTGGGCAAGCTCGAACAAGCTAAGCTTGACTCGATCCGCCTTGTAAATCCCTATATCCAAAAAACATTGGAAGAAGATCCAATCACAACGCAAGAGGATGCATTACAGATAGTGTATCATCATTTGCGTCCATCCGATCACAGTTCACCGGCCCAGATGGCTGAGTATTTGGAGAACTTGTATTTCCACCCAACAGGATATCGCCTCTCGGAAGTGGGTCGATTCAAGGTTAATCGAAAGCTGGGAGTGAAGCTGAAGCAACCGGTACTTTACCTTGCTGACATTGTGCGAATGATCAAGCTTCTACTTGAGGTGCCAGGCAATTCAAGTCTTCTTGACGAAAAGGACCACCTAGCGAACAAACGCGTCAAGCTGCCAGGAGAGCTGGCGGAGAACGCATTACGGACGGGATTGGTAAGAATGGCGCGAATCGCGCGCGATAAGCTATCCAAGTACGCATTAGATGAACAAGACACGATCCGTCGTCTTATCTCCACTCGCACTGTACAAGGAGCGATCAACCAGGTTTTCTACACCGGTCGTTTTTCTCAATTACTTGAACAGACCAATCCCCTAACTGAGCTAACACATAAACGACGCCTGAATGCCCTTGGGGGAGGCTTGAAAAAGCGACGGGCAAAGATTGAAGTGAGAGACGTACACTCGTCCCACTACGCGCGTATCTGTCCAATCGAAACTCCTGAAGGACAGAATATCGGGCTAATTACCTCTCTTGCTTGCTATGCGAGGGTAAACAAGTACGGGTTCCTAGTTTCCCCTTACAGACGTGTAGTAGACGGCGCGGTCACTGATGATATTGTGTACTTGATGGCAGATGAAGAGGAAGACTACAAGATTACTCCCGCCACGACACCGGTAGGGGAAGACGGGAGAATAGTAGGAGAGCGCGTTGAGGTACGTACAGGACGTGAACAGGTCCGATTGGAGGAGCCTGCGAATGTTGATTTCATAGGAATTTCACCGAAGGCACTTGTTGGAGTTTCGGCAGCCTTGATTCCTTTTCTTGAGCATGATGATTCGAACCGAGCACTAATGGGTGCAAACATGCAACGACAAGCAGTACCCCTCGTACAGGCTGAAGCTCCGTTGGTGGGGACAGGATTAGAAAGACAAGCAGCTATGGACTCTGGGATGCTTCTCCTAGCGGAAGAAAGTGGGTCTGTTGTTGAAGTAGATGCTCGCCACATTACTGTAGAAACTGGACGCAGGAAAAAGCAATACCCTCTGATCAACTTTGAGCGGTCAAACCAGGATACAATCCTGCACCAACGAGCAGTTGTCGATAAGGGTGATAAGATCAAGAAGGGCGACCTACTTGCTGATGGGCCATCAAGCGATCTTGGAGAGCTTGCGCTAGGAAAAAACCTCTTGGTTGGTTTTATGCCATATGAGGGTTACAACTATGAGGATGCCATTGTAATCAGTGAGAGACTTGTGCGCGAGGATAGTCTCGACTCAATTCACATCCAAGAGTTTGAAGTCAAGGCAGAGGAGACGAAACTCGGCCCGGAAGAGATTACTGCCGATATTCCCAATATCTCAAAGGAAGACTTAAAGAATCTCTATGAGGATGGGATTGTTCGTGAGGGGACGATGGTAAGCACGGGGGATATCTTGGTAGGCAAGATCACTCCGCGCGGTGAATCGGAGCCAACACCAGAAGAAAAGATTTTCCGCTCCATATTTGGGGAGAGAGCACGAAATGTGAAGAACACCTCGTTGCGCATGCCTCCTGTTGCTGGAAAAGCAAAAGTCATTAGGGTTAAGAAGTTCTCCCGTGAACAGGGAGACGAATTGGATGCCGGAGTGAACCAGCTAGTAAAGGTCCTTGTTGCTCAGCGTAAGAAAATCTCTGTCGGGGATAAGCTTGCGGGTCGCCACGGAAACAAGGGTGTAATTTCCTTAATCCGTCCAGTTGAAGAAATGCCGTTTCTCCCAGATGGAACACCAATTGATGTTATCTTGAATCCAATGGGGGTTCCCTCGCGTATGAACTTGGGACAGATATTCGAGGCAAACCTTGGATGGCTTGCTCATCTCATGGGCGAGCTTGTTGCCACACCGATTTTCGACGGAGCAACTGAAGAGAAGATCATGAGCAATCTCCATGATGAAAGAGAGAAAGCCGGGCTGGGCGAAGGAGACAACTACGATGGCAAGGTTGTCTTGCGCGACGGTAGGACCGGCAAACCGTTTCCTCGGCCAATTACGGTCGGATACATGTATGTGTTGAAACTTGAACACATTGCTGATGAGAAGCTTCATGCTCGCTCCACCGGTCCGTATGCGTTGATTACTCAACAACCTCTCGGAGGAAAGGCACAATTTGGCGGCCAACGGCTGGGTGAAATGGAGGTCTGGGCGCTCGAAGCATACGGTGCCTCTGCGCTTCTGCAAGAGATGCTCACAGTGAAATCAGATGACACGCGAGGGCGAATACAGCTTTACAAGGCGATCCTAAAGAGGGAAGAGTTCCCGAAACCAGGATTACCTGAGTCGTTCCGGGTATTGTTGCGCGAGCTGCGCAGTCTTGGCCTTTACCCGCGAGTATTTGATCGTGACAATCACGAACTTGATATCAACTAGCGAAGAGAGTAGAGAACATTCGGCCGGATTTGTTATTTACCATGAAGGCAGGGACAGAAAGCGGAATTACTTATTGCTTCGCCATCGCGCCGGTAGACATTGGGGATTTCCGAAAGGCAGGGTTGAGAGTGGCGAGGATGAAACAGCGGCCGCACTACGTGAAACGTGCGAGGAAACGGGCATCAAACGCATTGAGCGCATCCCTGAATTCCGTGTAGTAAGTTGCTATCAGTTTCTCCGAAACAATAAGCCTACTCGCAAAGATGTTGTCTATTTCCTTGGACATGTTGAAAAGAAATGCAATCCCTATCTTTCTGTTGAACATACCGAAGGAAGGTGGTTGTCCTGCACGAATGCGTTACAACTTCTAACCTACTCTGATGCACGCGCAGTTCTGCGCAAGGCGGAGGAACTCATTACTAGCAACTATCATTCTCCATAGCAAGCTTTGCGTCAAACCATATAGGGATCTCTGCTAAACGGATACACCGAAACACTGAGATAGTAGCTTTGCACCTTGTAGTAGCCGTAGGCGTGCTGATCTCAGGAGATCGCTCGCTATCGCCACCTAACTACAGTAGAATCTTCCCGAGGTGATAGAGCAGCTATCCAGTTATCAGTGGATACCTATTCGCTGGATAGAAAAGACGTTGATCGCACGTGTCCTTCTTCCTCTTCCCATACATAAATCCTTTGACTTTCTTGTCCCCCAAAAGCTATCAGAGGACATGGCTGTCGGAAAACGGGTCAGCGTACGCTTTCGGGACAAGAAGCAGTGGGGGATTGTCGCTGCGCTAGCGGAGAAGAGCAACCATCCAGGACCACTGGAGGAGATAGTAGAGATCTCGCGCGGGCCAGCCTTTTCTTCTGAGGCTCTTGGATTTTGCTCTCGTATAGCCGAGCAATACCTTGGGCCAGTGGGTCTGGTTGCCAATCGCATCCTGCCAACGCGAATAAGCAAACGTGAAGAGTGTTTCTTGTCTATACCACATGACATAGAAAGGATGCTTCCTTCTCTGGAAACTCTTTCCAAGCGTGCGCCGCGGCAAGCCGATCTGTTGCGCTACATTCTTGCGCACGGGTCATGCCAAGAAAAAACGTTACGTCAACAGCTGGGCTCAATTCACGGAGCGGTGAACCGACTACTAGAGAAGGGACTATTGAGCAAGAGCAGCACACTACATGAAGTGGCGCCAAACAGCCAAGCTGAAGAGACACTCAATAAGGCTTCATTACTCAAATACCAGCGATTGCACGCGAAACGGGTTCTATTCTTCTCTGCCAGCCGTTGGCCAGACTATGTTCGTTGGATAGAAAGACAACTGCTCACATCCCAGGACATCCTCATTCTTGCCCCCGAGATGTTCCTTGCACAACAACTACACTCTTACCTGCAGGACCACCTCGGAATAGAGATAGGGCTTTTCCATAGCGGGATTGCTGACGGTCAGAGAGGAAGGGTTTGGGAGCGTGTGAGAAGTGAGGAATTGCGATTTGTCGTTGGTACTCGTTCTGCTCTCTTTCTTCCGTTTGCGAATTTGGGCCTCATCATTGTGGATGAAGAACAAGACGCAAGTTACAAGCAACAAGAGATGCTTCCTTACTACCATGCACGCCTTGTGGCGGTAGAGAAAGGTAAAAATAGCCAAACCATATTCGGATCGTCTGCCCCCTCGTTGGAAACATTTCACGCAGCAACACGGGGACAGTTTGGACTCATTCGCCCCAACAAGAGCAACGAACAGATCAATGTGCGAATTGTGGACATGAACAAGGAGCACGGGGTAGTAAGCAACCCACTCGCCCAGGCAATTGAGCAGGCAATCTCCCTAGGCAAAGGATGTCTCTTGGGAGTTAACCGCCGTGGTTATTTTCAGGCTGTTTTGTGTAAGAAATGTGGCCACCCGCTTCGTTGTGAGCACTGCGGAGTAGCGTTAACTTATCATGTAAAGAAGGCTCAATTTGTCTGCCATAGCTGCGGAAGAAGCTCTGAGAGTATGGTCTGTTCAGATTGCGGCTCACGCGCCCTTCGCTTTGTTGGCGTAGGAAGTGAACGACTAGAGAACGAGGTAAGGAATCTGTTCCCTCAAGCATCTATCTCTCGGTTTGATCGAGATACGTTGCTTCCGCGTGAATACGCGGAAGCGATTCAAGAGATCGCCAGCGGGAAGATTGATATCCTGGTTGGAACCCCTGTAATCGCCAAAGGCCCAGTTATCCCTTCTCTGGGATTAGTGGGAGCAATTGGAGTCGATCGGCTGTTGGCATTCCCTGATTTCCGCGCGGCGGAGAGGACGTATCAATACCTTTCGAATCTGATTGGCCGTATGGAAAGCGGAACCGCCATAATCCAGACACACTACCCTGACCATTACGCAGTAGTAGCGGCAGCAAGGAGGGATTATGATTACTTCTACGAATCAGAAATCACTGATAGAGAGAGCTTGTTTTATCCTCCATTTTCCCATCTGGCCCGCGTGATTCTGCATACTAGCGCCTCTGAAGCGCTAATTGAAGTGATGGATAGTTTTGAAGTAGAAGCTCTTGGTCCTGCCCCATTTCCAGGCAAAGGAGGCAAAACGCATTTCCTGATTAAAGGAAAATCGGCCAGGAGTGTACGATTGGCTTGCTTAGCTGCTCGCAAGGCTATTCCCAGTCTAGAGATTGACCTTGACCCAGCATAATCTAGGTGAGGTGGATCTCTATTGTGTCTTTGTCCTGCAGTAGGTGATCAGATGGAGCTTTCTGCCCGTCAAACTTTCCCGATCCCCAAATACGCACGTATGCAAGTTTGTCCACAAATTCCCGATGAACTAGCTCAACTGCGTCGATAACAGTGCTGCCCAACGCTAGGGTGTATGGCTCCTTCATATCTGGAGGCTTTCCAGGAAGCTTTGTATAGATACGTACGATATTAAGGGCAGCAAATACCATCTTTCGCAATTCATCCAAGCCATGAGAAGTTAGCGTCGAAGTAGATACAGTTGTAAAGAAAGACGAGCTCTTCTCAAGAAGTCCGCCGTGATCGAACAAGTCGCCTTTTGTGAGAACGATTCGCCCTGGAATCTCACGGTCATTATTGGCTGCTGTTTCTGCCACTGGGCCCCCCGCCTTAGATTCGACAAGGAGGATGTGTCTCTTCTCTAGCAAGGAAAGGATCTCTTGGATTTCCTCGGCAAAGTGTTGTGGATTACGCCCATCGAATACAAGCAGGCAGAGTTCGCTTTGCCGAATTAGGTCATATATCCACGGATCACCATAGTCACTAGTAATTGGAGGCAAGTCAATGAGCTGAATAGGGGCATCTTGAAAAGCGATCATGCCTGGGACAGGAAAAACGGTCGAATAAGGATATTCGGCAATCTCGGGGCGGGCATTAGAAAGCGAACCAAGCAAGCTTGATTTCCCGCTGTTTGGCGGCCCAACAAGTACAGCTTGCCCCGCCCCTTCTCGCTGGATGTTATGCAAAGAGGAACCCTTCCCGTGTCTAAGCTGTGGCTGAGGGTTGCGCAGTTTGGCGATACGCCGGGTGAGGTCCGCTCGCATCTTATCTGTCCCCTTGTGCTTGGGGATGGTGGTTAGCATCTCTTCCAGGGCAGCAAGCTTGTCTTGTCTACTTTGCGCGACGCGAAAGCGGTCTCGAGCCTTCTTGAACTCCGGAGTCAAGTTTGCTGGCATGATTGTCCATCAATGTTAGGCGTAAAGCCTGCTAGTTGCAATTCCATCGGACAACTACTCGTTGTGAGGAATCTTTACGGAGCTTCCGCCAATAAACTCTCGAATCATTGCGTCGCCCGGAATAAGATCGAATCCTTCTACAACGGAGCGATCTAAGCTTGACACCGAGTGCAAGAGCTTCTCCACCCGGGCATGACGAATGTGCGCATCAAGCAGCGAAGTGTATTGAACGAGGTCTCTACTTTGTGGCCAATGTGTTTCGCTCCCCGAGAAGAACGGCTTCAGCGCAGGAAGATCGAATGGCATTCCTCCATTCACTATGTGATCGGCTAAACCCTTAAGTGGGATGATGCTAAACAGCTCACCCATACGAACATAGTGCCAATGCAGGACTGTAGAAAGCGGGGGATGATCGCGATGCTTGATGTCGCGTAGCATCCGGCGCAGAAGGCGGACATCTTCAAATCTGGTCAATCGATTAGTTGTACCATCTCCTTCGTATAGAGGATTCATTGCTTCAATGTACAAGCGGAACATTACCGTAGGATCGATATGCTCTGTTATCGGCGGGTAAAATCCGTGCAGACAGTCTAGGAGCAGTATTTGACCTGGTTCACGCTGGATCCTTTTTGTGTTTCTGCGTTTTCCTTCTTTAAAGTCATACACTGGCTTGTCAATAGTTTCTCCATCAAGCAGCGCTCTTAGGTGTTCGTTCAGGAGCTGGATATCAAGCGCCGCCGGTGTTTCATAATTGCGGTCATTTATCCAGTCAGTTGGGTGCTCTGTCAATGGCCAGAAGTAATCATCAAGATTGAGCATAAGGAACCGTAGACCGCGGTTCTCCAAACGCTTAGTCAACTTGACTGTTGTTGTTGTCTTTCCTGAGGATGACGGACCGCTGATCCAAATCATCTTGATATCATTGCCAGCATCGATACGAGCTATTACCTTGTTTGCTGCCTCATCGAGTGACGACTCGTAGCAGGCAAGAGCATCTTCAATCAGCTGTCCAATTTCTCCACTTTGAACGACCTCGTTCAAATGCGCTATAGTGTCGCAGTTATGCTGTTGGTTCCATGTTAATAGGAGATTCAGGTACTTGGAAGGATAACCATTTCTTACAAACTGCTCCTCGGTTATGCTCCCTTCACGCAGCCAGTGATGTCCCCAGCGAAAACAACTGTAAGCATCCGCGGTAATATCGAAACCATAGCTTCTTAGAACGTGCAACACTGTATCCTGGATTTCCTCTATGGTTGGAGGGAAGTTCGATACGAGGCGGCGCGGTTCAGCATTTAGACAGATTACAATCAGGTCAGACAGAAACTCGGCAATCCCACTATCTGCCCCAGTTGCAGCAAATATGCGATCGTTTATTCCTGGCAAGTAGTCCTGATCAAAGCCACGGATTGAATCTGCTGCTCGCCGCAAAGCACGAATGATTCGCTCCTGGTCAAAGTTAGCCAGGGCATGATTACGCCGCATAACTTTACCAATCTTGTTCACAACTGCCATTCTTATGTGATTATACTGCGAACAGCGTTAATACCCAAGAACGCTTCACAACACATGAATAGAAGGACCACTTCAAACCAACTTTCCTTCTATGAGATAAGGGACTATCTTACTGCCAGTGGAAAAGCAGCTTCGATGGCGCAGACTATAGCACTTATCGCTATTGTGGAAGATGAATATGAACTCACAGAGAACACCCAGATAATAAAAAGCTACTCTTTCGTAATTCAGGGAAAGAGTAGCTTTCGGACGGAATGCACTTTACTGTTCCATGCACAACACGAACTCGCAGGCTATTGTCCGGCTAGAAGTCTATGGAGAAGCCTAGTCCTGTGTAGAACTTCCAATAGTAGTCTGCGGGCGCTGCTATTGGCCAGAAGATGGCTCCTTCTCCTAAGAGATAGATGTTTGGTGTTACGTTCACCCGCCCACCAACGAACGCTTCTACCAAATAGGTCGTTGTTGTCCCCTCCATCTTCATGTGTCCACCGAAGCCCAGATAAGGCACGAATTGAGCATCCTTGCTAGCAAGGTACCACTTGGCTCTTAGCCCAACTGAAGTGGATGATGTTTGCGTCGCGCCAAAGCCCACGAGGCTTGTCTCAACGACGAAGGCTATACTCATGCTCGGCGAAAGTTCCGCCTCAGCCTGGAAAGCAAATGACAGGTTCGAAGAACTATCTATGCCGACTCTAGTCTCAAGGCTGGTTGCCTGTCCCATGAACACTGGCAACATAAGCAATGAGCAGAGGACAATCAAATACGAAACTTTTCTCATCTAAACTACCTCCTTCTCGCTCACTCGCTACTGTTCTCGTATAGAAAACTATACTGTATGGGTCACGTAAAATGAAATGCACTACGGCTGATCCACTTGTAACAATTGGGCGCACAGTAAGAGACACAAGACCCGGGCTTGCCTTACCTATCTCCCTTGCTTCTTCTGAATCTTAGCCCATGTGTCACGCAGCGTAACGGTGCGATTGAATACAAGTTTCTCCGGCTTTGAGTCAACATCTACGCAGAAATAACCCTTGCGCTCGAATTGGTAATGCGTACCTGGTGTTGCTCCAGCAAGGCTTGGTTCCAGTTTGCATTCGCTAAGAACACTAAGAGAGTTTGGGTTTAGATTATCTGACCACTGCTGATTTCCCTCAGTCTCGGTAGGATTCTCCTTTGCAAACAGATGCTCATAGAGACGAACATTGGCATCAACCGCGTGTTTGGCTGAGACCCAATGAAGTGTTGCCCTTACTTTGCGGCCGTCAGGGGAATCGCCACCACGCGTCGCCGGATCATAGGTGCACCGGAGCTCCACTATGTCTCCCTTTGTATCCTTCACTACATCTGTGCAGGTAATGAAGTACGCGTAGCGGAGCCGTATCTCGCGGCCTTGCGACAGTCGATAGAACTTCTTTACGGGATCCTCCATGAAGTCCTCGCGCTCAATGTACAGTACGCTTGAAAAGGGCACGTTGCGAGTACCGGCGCTCTCATCTTCAGGATTGTTGATCGCGGTGAGTTGTTCGACTTTGTTTTCGGGGAAGTTGGTGATTACCACTTTTAAGGGATCAAGGACTCCCATAACGCGCGGAGCGCGTCTGTTCAAGTCCTGGCGCAAGCAATGCTCAAGGAATGCATACTCAACAGTGCTTTCTGCCTTGGATACACCTATGCGTTTGGAGAACTCGCGGATCGCTTCTGGAGTAAACCCACGTCGCCTTAGGCCGGCAATGGTTGGCATGCGTGGGTCATCCCACCCTTGTACGTGCCCTTCCTTAACCAATTGCAGAAGCAGCCTTTTGCTCATTACAGTGTAGGTTAGAGCCAGGCGAGCGAACTCAATCTGGCGAGGATGATAAATGGCAAGTTGATTTAAGTACCAATCATAGAGTGGACGATGATTCTCGAA
This sequence comes from Candidatus Bipolaricaulota bacterium, assembly GCA_030612175.1. Taxonomy (GTDB): domain Bacteria; phylum Bipolaricaulota; class Bipolaricaulia; order UBA7950; family UBA9294; genus JAUVYF01. The sequence continues at coordinate 20,083 of JAUWOJ010000014.1, forward strand.
CTCCAGAGTGCAAATAGAATGCGTGATTCCTTCGATTGAATCGGATTGGCCATGCGCCCAATCGTACATTGGATAGATGCACCACTTGTTTCCAGCGCGATGATGTGAAGCATGCAGGATGCGATACATGATGGGATCGCGCATGTTTAGATTGGGATGGGCCATGTCAATCTTAGCTCGCAAGGTCTTGGCGCCATCCGGAAACGCACCATCGCGCATGCGGCGGAAGAGATCGAGATTCTCCTTAACAGACCGGTTACGGTATGGACTATCCTTCCCTGAAGGTGTGATGACTTTGCCTTCACTCTGAATTGCTTTCCCACGATATTCGCTTATCTGCTCGGACGAAAGATCGCATACGTATGCCTTGCCGTCTTTGATCAGTTTACATGTCCACTCATATAGCTGATCGAAATAATCAGATGCATAATACTCTGGATCTTCCCAATCTACCCCAAGCCATCGAAGATCCTGTTTGATCGATTCGACGTATTCGCTCTCTTCCTTTTCTGGGTTCGTATCATCGAAGCGCAAGTTGAATTTGCCACCAAACTCCTTGGCAATTCCGTAGTTTAGCAGAATGCTTTTGGCGTGGCCGATATGAAGGTAGCCGTTTGGCTCTGGTGGGAAGCGCGTGTGTATCCGTCTGTCGTTCTTGCCTGCCTGTAAGTCGGTGACAATAATCTGGCGAATAAAATCTAGAGGTGTATCGTTGTTAGGTCTAGTTGCATTGAACTCCCTGCTATTAGCATTGCGAACTACTGAGTTGCCGTTGTTCATAATCCTGCTCCCTTGCAAATGCGGAGATGTTTATGGTTCGTAAATAGGCTTCCATCGTATTAGTCTAACCAGAAATACAAGGTACTGCCAGCTCGACTAGCCTCAAATGTCCAAGAATAGTGCTGAGTCCAGAGTCCGTAGTCAACAGTCAAAGGTCTGAAGCAGTTGAGTAAGGAATCGCACTGCTTCTTCCTACTTAACGACTCGAGTATTTGATTGGATTCCGACACCTGCCCTGGACCCGATCCAGGGGTCGGCGGAATGACGGAGCGGGGGAATTCCGGGGGACACGTGTGTTATTTCCTTAGCCACTTACTACTTACCACAAACTACGTGCCGCATTTCCAGGGATGCCAAACAATCTACCCTTCCCGACCTCGCCCCGTGTAGTAGTAGGATTGGAGTTACTACATAGGGTAGAGGAGGGAATTAAAGGGAGGGGGAGTATCCGTAAACTCTGCGTGGTTGAAAAGAGAAGATAGACAGCCTTCGGAATGTCGCAAATCCGATT
>JAUWOJ010000043.1 GCA_030612175.1 Candidatus Bipolaricaulota bacterium
CATGATGATGAACGTGTCGACACCGAAGACGCTGGCAATCTGATCGGTGATCGTGCGTTCGAGGCCGAGCCCGATCGAGATCAGCGCGACGACTGCCGTGATTCCGATGAACACACCGATGACGGTGAGCCAACTCCGCATTCGTCGGTGCATGATGCTCTGTCCGGCGAGTACCAAGAAGTCTTTAAGCATGGGAATCATCGCCTTCGGTGGTAGTTCCTAAGGTCGAAGGTTCGTCTATCGAACCTTCGACATCACGCCCTGTAGAAGGAACACCAGATTCTCCTTCTACTCCGTAGCTGTTTACAGCGACCACGCACCCGTCTCGCAATCGGACGATGCGATCAGCAATCGCCGCCGCGTCCGGGTCGTGCGTCACGATGATCACGGTCTTCCCGTCCTTCACGCTCAATCTCTTGAGCATTTCCAGAACCGGTGTACCGCTCTCGGTGTCCAGATTTCCTGTCGGTTCGTCGGCCAGGATGATTTCCGGGTCGTTCGCCAACGCGCGGGCTATTGCCACACGTTGACGTTCTCCGCCGGAGAGTTCATTCGGCTTATGCTTGACCCGATCTGCCAAACCGACCTTGGTCAACAGTTCGCGAGCACGTCGCGCCCGTTCTCCTTTCCGAATTCCCTGAAAGATCATCGGAAGCTCAACATTCCTCTGCGCGGAAAGCGTTTGGATCAGGTTGAAAGTCTGAAAAACGAACCCGACCTTCTTTCCCCGAAGCGCAACGAGTTCGCGCTCCTTTAGCTGCTGTAGGTCTTGTCCATCAAGGAAGGCCGTCCCGCCAGTCGGAGTATCGAGCGCCCCGACGATATGCATTAGTGTCGACTTCCCCGAGCCGGACGGTCCCATGATCGCGATGACTTCACCCTCCTCAATCTCAAGGTCGAGACCGCGCAACGCACGGACTACCGTCTTTCCAAGTCTGTAATCCTTAGTAATCCCCCTAAACTCAAGTAATGGCACAGCTAGTCCTCCAGTGCAGTAAATGTGTATTCGCTCAGTTCCATCCTCAGTACTTCCACCCATTCCTTATCATATCTGTTTTCAATGATTGTCCGCGGGAACATATATACTGGATGTGATAACTCAAACGCAATCCTTATCCGGGTATCTTCTTGAGCCGGATCAATGAAGGATCCTTCTAGACACCGCACCCCCGCAATCTCCACACTGACGATGCCGCCAAATGTTACTCCATCCGGAAGGAGGTATTCCTGTCCTTCTTCAAGGCGAGATCGCTGGCCTATCACTGCTTGCAGCGAGGAGGAGCTAACATCCCCTCCACTTCCATATAACATGCTTGCCCCACCAAAGAGAAGCCCAAAGCTAGATAGTTGGCTCTTGCTCCCACTCGCCTCAACAAACATGCCCAGGGTATACTGTCCGTCCCCGTGTGAAACAACGGTCACTTCCAAACTCTGCGGCGCTTGCATTTCTCCACTCACTATTCTGTACACCATCTTTGTCGTTCCAGTTGGAAACGCCGCCAGATCAACTTGACCAGATACTGACAGGACAACCCCCAGTAAGCCAAATAACACTAACAACACCACGATCTTATTCATCATATTCCTCCTGATTTGTCGCTTCATCGCTTCCGCCCGTAACCCTCCATACAGTATAGGATTGACTGACAACCTTCAATCCCGTGCACAGGGGAAACAGGAGTCAATGCCGGCGCTCTCTCCGCTTGAACACCCCAAACAAGCGGCTTATCCCCCTATTGAAGAGATAGAATAGGCCAACTCCTACCAGGAGAAGCTCGACAAATTTGAACATCAACGAGAACGCCACTGCCTCCACTCTTCCCACTCCGACAAGCGCGAAGATGCCAATCGATGCGGCTTCGCCAGTTCCCAGCCCACCAGGGGTAATCCATAGGAAAAAGGAGATCATGATGTTCAGTGTGAATAAGAGAGATAGCTGAGCAAAGTCAAACGTTTGATGTGTAGAAAAATAGAAGAAGACTTGCGGGCGCATGTAGGCAAGGAAGTTCGTTACCATCAAGATGAGGAATGCCAGCAGTGTTCCCTTCCAGTGCTGGCTAAACGCATCATAGACCTCATCCTCGGTTTCAGCAACTCTAGCTGCCGCTCGATCGATCCCGTTATGCCAGCGGCGGAACGGATATTTCAGCAGTCGGATTATCCGGCTGATCCATTTGAAGTTTCCCATAAAATTCACTAAACCAATGATGATCCAGAACACGACAAAGGCAACTCCAATTACTACAACTCGCTTCTCTATCGTGCTAATATCTGGGGAAACAACGGCATAGAAACCTCCGATAAGGATAAACACAACAAGGCTCAACCCTCCAAGAAAACGTTCCACAACAATGGTCGCGAAGATGCGCGTCGTTGGAGCGTCGGCATGTTCGGCAGCCATCAGGCCTCTGATTGGCTCCCCCCCAAAGTAGAGCGAGGGAGTAAGATAACTCACGGCGTATCCACTCATCCGCGCGCCAATGATATGCCTTATCGGAACCCTGACGCCGTAAGAGCGCAGAATAACCCACCATCCCAGAAGCAGACCGATCGTAGTAAGAAACACATTCCCCATCACGGCGACAATGCCAATACTGCCCAGGTTCTGAATCTGCACAAGGATGCTACGCCAGCCAACGTAGTAAACAATAGCGCTAAATAGGCCAAATCCAATCACAGCGGAGAGCGTGTAGTTTAACTTCTTCCTGAATGTTTTATGCATAAGAGAATGTTATCCCATATTCCTTTTTTCACTTCAATGCCAGAGAAAGGATCATCTTCAAGGCAGCCCCAACTGAGGCTTCCTTATTTGACATGCGGCTCCCTGACCAGACAAAGCGCTTCTCTCCTGATCCCTTCTCACTTACAACCGCTATGTGCACCAAACCGACCGGCTTAGACTGAGTTCCTCCGGTTGGACCAGCAATCCCAATAATCGCCACGGCAATATCACTTTGAAAAAGCTTCCTACATCCTTTGGCCATCGCTTGTGCTGTTTCGCGGCTTATTGCTCCCTTTTCCTTCAGGATATGGGCTGGAACCCCGAGAAGCGTTTCTTTGACCTTATTCTGGTAAGCAACAACGCCACCACGAAAATAGTTAGATGCTCCTGAAACATCTGTAATGCGGCTTGCCAGGAGCCCTCCTGTACATGACTCGGCAACAGAAATAGTTAACCTCTTCTCATTTAACACTTCTCTCAATTGTTCCTCAAGCCGGGGCATCTTCCCTCCTTATCTTTAGAATCCCATATTCCATCATCTTCATCAAGAAGCAAGAGGACAATCCTCGCGCCCGCTAACCCATTTTAAGCGCCATTTGCAATCCAGCTTGCTTTCTCCTCTGCCTTCATGCCAACAAGGATAAGAGGGCAGATCCTAAGAATGCAAGTGGAAAAATGACACAACAGTTGTTACACTCCGCGTAAAAGGAGGCTCTGATGATTAAGGCAAGTCATGAACAACAGCTCGCTGTACGGCTGGAAGATGGAGAGGAATTAATTTCTTTGCTGCTCGCACTCGGAATTGATTCGGGGATCATCCTAAATGGGGTTGGCATGCTGCGCGAGCTTGAGCTTGGTTACTGGAATGGGAAAAGCTATGACATTAAGCGAATCGATGAACCGGTAGAGCTCCTGTCCTTACAGGGAAACTTTGCCCGCAAAGGCGAAGAATGCGTTCTTCACTGCCACAGCACAGTGGCAAAACAGAGCGGCGTTACGCTTGGCGGACATGTGATCAGGGCAATCGTTAATAATACCGCAGAGATTTTCATCCACAAACTATCTGGAATTGCCCTAAGAAGAAAGATGGAGAGAACCGGCCTCGCTGGGCTCTACCCACAAAAGAGTTGAACTCCCCGATCATTCCGCAAGCCGTTTAGAAAATCGCCACCATGCGTGCGAGGACGTCCTTCTCGCTGTATCTCCATAACCTGAAGTAGCTCATCTCCCGTTCCGACAAGCAACCTCCCCGTTTCCCTCAACGCAATCTCTCCGGGCACCACTTTTCCACACTTAATCCCCGTAAGTAGAGTTCGATGGAGTTTCATTTTCTCGCCCCCCAGGTAGGTAAACGCGCCGGGCCATGGATTCATACCACGTACCTTATTATGAAGCTCGCGTGCGTCTCTCTCCCAATCAAGTAGTCCGTCATCGCGAAGTAGCTTTGGGGCTAGTGAAGCGTCTTTCTCCTGTTGCGGAATAGGGTTGATATCCCCAGATTCGATCTTGCTTAAGGTTCTAAGAATCACACGGGATCCAAGAACAGCAAGACGGTCATGCAGGTCATTCGCGGTTTCATCTGAATCGATGGAAAGGCTCTCGCTAAGGAGGATCTTCCCCGTATCCATTCCTTCATCAATCAAGAAAGTCGTGATACCTGTTCTATCATCACCGCGGATAATCGCCCAGGGTATCGGCGCCGCCCCGCGATAGCGCGGAAGAAGAGAAGCATGAATGTTGATCGTTCCTTGTGCGGGTAGCGAGAAAACCACCCGACGTAGAATCTGCCCATAAGCAACAACAACAATTGCCTCGGGCTCTGCCGCTCGCAATGCTCCTATTGAATGGTCGCTATTTATCTGAACTGGCTGGATAACTCTCAGTCCAAGCTTCTTCGCGGCTACCTTGATCGCAGGGGGCTTAAGCTCATGCTTTCTCCCCGCGGGTCGATCCGGTTGAGTGACAACAAGCGCAACCTCATGCGTCTCTGCAAGCTCATCTAGAGAGCGGCAAGCAAATAGCGCGGTTCCAATGAAGATAATTCTCACGGCTTTTCCTCGCGTTGCTGGCGTATATAATCATTGAGAACACTACGCCGCCTTACAGGACTAAGGTAATCGATGAATAGAATCCCACCTAGGTGATCCACCTCATGCTGTAGTGCGCGAGCCATAAGCCCTTCTCCTTCGACCTCAATCTCTTTTTCATCAAGAGTAGTCCCACGAACTTGGGCTCTGAGCTTGCGAACGACTGGGGCATCTACTCCGGGAATACTCAGACAGCCTTCAAGATTTTCCTCTTCTTCCTCCGAAGTTTCGATGACCTCCGGATTGATTAGGATGTACAACTTACCGTCAAGATCAAAGGCAATGATGCGTTTGGCAACTCCAATCTGTGGCGCAGCGATTCCTACCCCGTTCGCCCGGAGCATTGCTTCTACCATTTTCTCGGAGATATTCTTGATCTCCTTATTGATGACCTTTACGGGATCTGCCACCTGGCGAAGTACGGAATCCCCGTATGTTCTAATTGTCGCCGACATTGTCCTTGCCTCCAAGAGCAACTGATTATATAGTAAGCTTTGGCATGCGACAAGAAAGTGAGACCCTGATGGTACAAATCAGAAAGATCCTTCGCCTAGAGCGCGTGCATGGATACAACGATGACGCTGTTATGTGTGGGTTGGAAGAGTTCATTCGACTGAACTTCCCGACTGCTGCGCGGCTTGTATCCGGATACGGTCAACTCAAACACTTCGACCGTCGACGCGCCATTAGCCAGCTTGACGAACGTATCGCACAAGGAGAGCCTGGATCTCCCGCAACACCTAGCGTAGACGATCTCTTCTTACCCGTTCAACAGACAGAAGGAGTGGGGAAGAAGCGCGTAACCCAATTACAGAAGTTAGGGATTCATACAATTGAAGATCTACTCACCTATTTTCCTCATCGCCTTGAAGATCGTTCACGTTTTCTCCCCATCGTAGAGTTGAGCTCAGGTATCGAAACATGCGTACGTGGAGAAATCGCCGCTATCAGCCAAATTCACGTGAACAGCAAGATGGATATCGTCAAAGCCGCGATCAGAGATGATTCGGGAGTCCTTTATGCTGTTTGGTTCAACCAACCGTGGATCGCCAAGCAACTGAAACGAGGAGAGAAGATCGATGTCTATGGAAAGGTTGAGCGAACACGTGGTGTAATCCAAATGTCTTCACCAGTATGGGAACCTGCAAATGAAGGGTTCCTCACAGGCCGTCTGGTCCCTGTCTACCCAGTAACAGAGGGAATGACCGACCGCTATATTCGTCTATTGATCAATCGACATCTCAAAGCTTATGGGTCACTCTTTCGTGACCTACTTCCTGACCCTCTCCGAAAGAAATATCATTTGCCCAACAAACAAGAAGCGGTTCAATCGATTCATTTCCCAAAAGATCACGGCACGTTCGCGCAGGCCCGCCGCGCACTTGCTTTTGAGGAGCTGTTTCTACTTCAGCTTGGTCTCGCGAGCTCAGCGCGCAAGCATGCTGGCAGATCTCATGTACTTTCCAGTAGACTTGCTGATTCTTTCTTGGCCAGCCTTAGTTTTTCGCTTACCGTGCAACAATCGAAAGCACTAAGAGAGATCGTCAGTGATTTGGGCCAAGACAAACAGATGATGCGCCTCTTACAGGGAGATGTGGGATCAGGGAAAACGATTGTAGCTCTCACGACGGCACTGTACGCAATAGAAGCTGGACACCAAGTAGCTTTCATGGTCCCCACTGAAATACTCGCCGAGCAACACTTCTATTGTTTTCGCCGCTTGCTGTCCAAACTTCCAGTGAGAGTAGAGCTATTGACCAGCACGAGCAAGAGCAAAGAACTTCTGAAAGCGCGCATAGCAAGAGGTGAGGTCGATCTGGTTATCGGGACACACGCGCTCATTCAACAGGATGTCTCATTTAAGGCGCTTGGCTTTGTAGTAATCGACGAACAGCACCGTTTCGGCGTGGTGCAGCGATCCCTATTGGAGGAGAAAGGAGAACAGATCGACCTGCTTGTGATGAGCGCAACACCCATCCCACGCACAATTACTCTCACGTTCTACGGAGAGTTCGCCGTTTCCTTGATCGAGCAACTGCCAACGGGCGAGAAGCAAACGCGTACATTATGGGTCGGTAGTACACGACGAGATGAGATATACAGCGAGGTTCGTCGCCAGCTCGAGACAGGCGGCAGGGGGTATGTTATCCTTCCGCTCGTTGAAGAATCCGAGAAACTTGATCTCAAAGCGGCAGCTCAGGTAGCCAAGGAACTTCGATCCACCTTGTCTCCCTTTCCGGTAGGATTGGTTCACGGCCGCTTGCCGACGGAAGAGAAGACACAAGTGATGAATGCCTTCCGCTCCGGCAAGATTCGCATCCTTGTAGCAACAACGGTAATTGAAGTTGGAATTGATGTATGTAATGCAGATTTTATGGTAATTGAGCATGCCAACCGTTTCGGCCTTTCACAATTACACCAGTTACGTGGACGCATCGGTCGAGCCGGACAATCCTCCACCTGTTTCGCCATTTCCGACGCAAAGACCGAGGAGGCAAAGAAGCGTCTTAGTGCCTTTGTTGATTGTCTCGATGGGTTTGCTATCGCTGAAGAAGACCTGAGAATTCGCGGTCCGGGAGATCTGTTGGGAACACAACAACATGGTTTCTTGAGCAAGTTGCACGCAGTCGATCTAGTTCACGATATAGAGATAATGACCGAGGCAAGAAGAGAAGCACAACTGATGCAAAAAAAGGGAGTTCCAGGCGCGGTTACGCAAGCTATAGAGAGACGGTTTGGTGAATTTCTTGCCTGGCTACGTGTTTAGAGCAGCATCAGCTAACACGGGAAGATGTATACAGCCTACAGTATTTCACCCGCAGCATAAGATTCGATAGAGAGGCATGGCCAGATATACGCCATAGGGTAGACTCCGGAGTCCCATACGCTTTCTAGCAGATAAGCGTTCCTATCTTCTCGCCTGACGTAATCGCTCGCAGTGCTCCTGGCTTGTTCCAGTTGAATACGACAATGGGAAGGTTGTTCTCCCTGCAAATCTCAACTGCCACCAAGTCCATTACGCCGTAGCGTTTCTCAATAAACGTATCGAAGCTCAGTTCGCGCAACAGCCGAGCTGCTCCCCCTTTTGCTGGATCGCTTGTGAATACCCCGTCAACATTGGACGCCTTGGCAACAACATCAGCCCGAATTGACGCTGCGCGAACCGCGGCAGCGGTATCTGTAGTGACAAAAGGATTGCCAGTTCCTCCAACGAAGACAACTATCTTCCCGTCACGCATAGCCACACATGCCTTATCCGGCGCTACTGGTTCAGCGAATTCACTAACAATCGCCGATTGCACAATCACTTCTCGCCCAAACTCCTCCAAGAAAGACTTCAGGGCAAGACCGTTGATTATAGTGGCAAGCATCCCTAGGGCATCTGCCTCGACGCGGCCTAACCACTGATTACGCGCCCCGCGAATGATGTTTCCCCCGCCAACCACGACTGCCAGCCGAGTGTCTTTCAAGGAGGCAATCTCTTCCACTATGCGGCGCAATGACTCCGGGGAAAGTGATCCCTGGAGACCCCTAAATGCTTCACCGCTTAGTTTAAGAAGCACACAAGAAGGAGGATGCATGAACTACTCTTCTCCGATCTGATAGCGAACAAATTTCTTTACAACGATGTTTTCACCTGTCTTGGAGCGTAGTTCCACCAACAGCTCCTCGATCGTCTGCGACGGATCCCTAACAAAAGGCTGTTTGAGAAGACAGGTCTCGGCGTAGAACTTCTTGACGCGTCCTTCGATAATTTTCTCCACGATTTTCTGCGGTTTGCCCTGTCCTTCTAACTGCTTACGGTAAATCTCTTTCTCTTCCTCTAGCTCCGCATCTGCTACATCCTCAAGAGCGATATATCGAGGACGGGCAGCAGCAATATGCATTGCTAGCCCCCGTGCAAACTGCCGAAAATCAGCGCTGTTAGCGGCAAAGTCAGTATTGCAGTCCACTTCTAACAACACACCTACTTTCCCACTATGATGAACATAAGCCTCAATTCGGCCCTCGTTTGCGTCACGGCCCGTATGTCCGAAGAGCTCTAGTCCCTTTTCTCGCAGAACTTTTGTTGCCTTGTCTATATCCCCTTTTGCTTTAATGAGGGCAGCCTTACAGTCCATGACCCCAATCCCTGTCTTCTCACGCAGTTTCTTTACATCTTCAATTCGAATTGTCATCGCGATCAGCTTCTTCTCCTTCTACAGCATCAGAGTCAGAGATCTTGTCCTCAGCTGCCACCTCAACGGCTACTTCTTCCTCCGGGGCCACAGCCTCTTCCGACACGGAGGCAACAGAGGCTGGCTTGGGCTCCTTAGG
>JAUWOJ010000082.1 GCA_030612175.1 Candidatus Bipolaricaulota bacterium
ATGAATATGATGAAATCGGCGATGACGCTGAGATCCCTGGGTTTAACGAATTGGGCTTTAAGTATCTGCACCTTCCTATCCCTGATGGCGGAGCGCCAAGCCTAGAACAGGCCGAAGCTTTTCTGAAATTCGTCACGGATCCTGATAACCAGCCAGTTGAGGTTCATTGTCGTGGCGGTTATGGAAGAACGGGGACAATGATCGCCCTTTACCGCTATGAGGTTGAGCGTTGGCCCATGAGAGAAGCAATTGCCGAGTCCCGCCTCTACCATGGAGGGATTGCTAGCTCGCAAGAGCGATGGCTTCTCATCTGGGCTGAGGCCGCTACTTCGGAGACGTGATCAGATGAACGAGAGTCAATCAAGCGCTTCCCCAAGTAAGCAAGAAATTGCTGTGGTAGCAGGAGGATGTTTTTGGTGTCTTGAAGCAGCGTTCGCTCAGCTAAAGGGCATCGAGAAAGTTGAACCTAGCTTCTCGGGGGGAGCGATTCAAAACCCAACCTATAAGGAAGTTTGCACCGGCACGACAGGCCATGCTGAAACCGTTCAGATAACGTACGACCCCACAGTAATCTCCTTCAAGGAACTGCTGGCTGTGTTTTTCGCTATCCACGATCCAACAACGTTGAACCGGCAAGGAACAGACTTGGGAACACAATACCGCTCGGCGATATTCTATCACACAGCAGAACAGAGAAGGATCGCGGAAGAGAAGATTGGAGAACTGGAGAAGAATGGAACTTGGAATGATCCGATCGTAACGGAGATCAAGCCTCTCGAGGGATTCTATCGAGCGGAGAAGTATCACCAGCAGTACTACAGGCAGAACAACACCAAACCGTATTGCCGGGTTGTCATTGCGCCCAAACTATCGAAGCTAAGGAAAGAGTTTGAGGCAAAACTGAAAGAAGCGTAAGACACAGAGATGGAAAAACGGTCTGCGCAAAATCAGAAGAAATCAGAGTATTTCCTGGATCTGGCTAGACTTTCTCAGGACTTTCACCCCCTGATAATTGGGGACGCGTGTCGTTGCAGCAATCCCGTTTCCATAGTAGCGTCGAAGATAAATAACAGAAGGGGGTATCATGTTCAATAATCGGATAGTGATAATTCTTGGTGTAGTTGCACTTGTTTTGGGAATTGGCCTATGCGTGGTTGGGCAGGAAGCGGAACTACTGCGCGAGACGGCAGCAGGTGCGGGCGACTTGGCGCTCACTTACATCGACAGTACGGCAACCTACATCGGACAAGGGATCGTTTACGTTCTCAACCTTATCACCAAGGATAGAGTAACGCGCGACCTGGAGAAACCAATTGGCTACCTAGGCATTATTACCGGGATCTTGTTGGTATTCGCGCTGCTTGACGCCGCGCGAAAGATAATCTGGATTGGGATAATCGTTGGTTGGGTGCTGTTGATTATCCGTATTGTCCTTGACGGGCTGAAAGTATAGATCCAGGCTGGAAGATAGCGGCAAACGAGCCGCCAGGCAAAGTACGTGGTGGTTTATAGGAGGCACTCCTCTCGGATACTCCTACGTGATAAAGGCCAGGGCATGATAACCGTGATCTCTGTGCCAACCAGGCAGAAAAACCGTGCAAAAGAAAACGCGAGCGGCCCTCTCTATCTTGTATCAATGAGGGTCAATTAACAATAGAGATAAGAAGGACGCCGCCGAAGATAAGCCCTACTCCAAGAAAGGCTCGGGGCTTTGGTCGCTCACGGAGGAATAGTATACTATACAAGAAGGCAAACAGCATCGTCGCCCCACGTACGGGGGATAATGCGCTGGCAGGGGCAAGCTTTAGCGCGTTGAGCCAGAGAACCCATCCAAGGAATGCTCCAGGAACTGCGGAGATGAGAACAAAGCGCATCCCATGCCAATCGATTCGACGAGGCACCAGCGGTCGCAGAAAAGGCCTTATCAATGCTATCCCAATAACTCCGGTAGAGGAAAGAGTCAATAGCAGCATTATTGGCGGCAATCCTGCTGTGAGCGCTAGCTTGGAGGGCACCGTCTCTGCGACACCCCATAAAATCCCTGTGAGGAAGGCGAAAAAAGGGCCAGCCTGTGCCTTGCGTGCCGATCCTAATCCCCGGTCAATTAAGAAATAGGCTCCTAAGACAACAAGCGCGGCCGCAACAAAAGCGCTCCATCGCACTGGCTCAGCCAAGAAAATCACCGAGGCAATCACTCCCCAGAGCGGTGCTGTATTGGCTAGAGCTGTGGTTTGATGAGCTGACGTACGTTGCATCGCCATGAGATAGCACACTCCGCCACCGACTGCATCGACCAACCCAACTACAGCGGCCCATCCCACGCCAACCCAGTTCGCCACGAAAAACTGGCGAGCCACGGCAGCATATATGGCAGCAAGAACAGCTACAATCACCCAGCGAATCAGGATGTAAGAGAGAAAATCCATGTGGCGAACACCGGGCTTGGCAGCGGTCATCCCAATCGCCCAGCTCGCTGCGGCTGAAACCGCAAGCACTATAGCAAGGTTGCCCATCATCTGCTCTCCCAGAATACATCACAAGAAGTAGGTAGCGATACTCTAAGCGTCAATGCTGTACCAGCACAGCGCCGCGTTGTGGAAGTGTGAGTATACGATGATCTACTAATCCCCACAATTCCCTGTGGCCGAAGAGCAACGCGATATGTCTTAGGTTCATTCACAGACATCATCCTCCGCAAGAGAGATAGGAGACAACACATCTTGCAGCCTGCTGAAATCTGAGCCCCGATAAAACTTGACATGTGGAGAACAAAGTGCTTTACTGACGGAATCCTGAGAACGGCGAGAAAGGAAACCCGTTCTCTTATATTACTAGGAGGCACAACATGAAAGGTTACTTCGCAATTCTCGCATCAATTCCCGGTTTCTTTCTGAGCTCGTTTTTTCTCATGCTCTTCTCGAGAGTGATCGCGCCAGAGTTCAATCAGGATCCGTTGAACTATAGCATGGCAATGCTGATCAATATCGCGCTGTGGATTGCAGTCGCACCGCTTGCTACGGCACGCCGCCGAAGAAAGGACAAGGACTAGCATACAGATTGGGCCAACAACACATACCTATCGCCCAAGCGCTCTTCTCCATCTTCCTGCTCCGCAAGCTGACTCATGCTCATCTTGCATGGGACAAGTCTTGCCCTTGACAACCTTGTAGATTCATGTTAATCTCAGGGCCATCATGGTTGAAGCTAAAGGGTACCAAGAGAAGACTAAGAATGTAGTTACCGGTTCCCTTTGGTTTGCTTATTATATTTGGTTGTAGCCGCCTTGTAAGAGCCTACCCGGTTAATTACAGGTAAAGCTCAAAAACAAGGCGCACAAGAGACTACGGGTAATTCCGTGGTCTTATTTTTTTCAGGCCTTTCCACTAGGTCAAAAAAGGAGGTGAAAACTTTTTGGCGAGCAGGAACCAGAAGAACAATTAAGTATCTAAAGGAGTCTACTATGAAACGAATCTTTATTCTGTTATTAACGGTTGGGTTGATGCTAACTCTGACAGTAAGCGGGATGGGAGCAGAGACGATAAAAATCGGCGCCTTGATGTCGTTGACTGGAGGACTAGGACCCTACGGTCCGTCAATTCTGGACGGCGCTCAAATGGCTGTTGATGTAATCAACGCCGCAGGAGGGGTATTGGGTAAGCAGTTGGTGTTGGTAGTGCGAGATACGGCGACATCGCCCGATGTTGGCCGTGATGCCGCCAGCAAGCTCGTGGAACTCGATAGGGTACCAGCAATTGTGGGAGCTCTTTCTAGCGGCGTTACTCTTGCAGCGTCGAGTGTAACCATTCCCGCTGAGGTGGTCCTGATTTCACCCGCCTCGACCGCGCCTTCCATACCAGCGTTGGATGACAACGACTACGTTTTCAGAACGGTTGTATCGGACGCGGTGCAAGGGGTAGTGCTCGGTCGACTGGCAGTAATCCTCAACTATAAGCGCGTCTCCGTAACGTATGTCAATAACGACTACGGTAAGGGCTTGGCAGAGACTTTCAAGAGTACCTTTGAGAGCCTTGGTGGCCAGGTGCTAACGATGGTCGCCTATGAGGAAAACAAGCCGTCCTATCGCGGTGAAGTGGATAATCTCCTATCCAAGGATCCCCAGGCGATTGTCATGGTCAGCTATCCGGTGGATGGGAACAAGCAGATCGTAGAAGCGGTTGAAGCTGGATACCAGGGCGATTTCCTGATGACAGACGGAATGAGAGGCGAGGGCGTGTCTCCCGGCCCGGCCTGCTTATCCGCAGAAGAACCCGGCCCCCTGGAAGGATCATACGGCACAGTGGCATCCGGCGGTTTCAAAGCCGCTCAGTTCAAAGCCGATTATGACGCAGGAGGGTATGGCCCAAGTACAATTCCTTACTACGATAAGGCATACGATGCGGTGATGTT
>JAUWOJ010000041.1 GCA_030612175.1 Candidatus Bipolaricaulota bacterium
AGAGTACATTAGACCAAACAGTCCGGCTCGTTACGCCTTGTCTAAGAAATCAGCAGGATACAAGCGAGGAATATGCCCAGAGGTTGTTGGAAAAGCCGGGCAGTGGGCAACAGAGATTATACTAAGAAAGGGTATTCCCGAGGGATGTGCCAAAGGATAATCCTCCGCGGAACAACATGAATGACGGTCATCGCGGTGTGGGAAAAGGGTCCTGGCACGCATCACGAAATCTAAGGAGTGACAACGATATGGTTGACAATTCCCACAAAGCAAGAGAGCTTGACAGGGTGGTCCGTTTAGATACATACCCACTGGCAGTGAAGTTGTTAAAATCAGAGAAGGATATTCCGGAAGAAGCGAAGCGTCCCGTCAGGGACTTTTGACATCACCTTTCCTTATGCCAGGTGTTCTCAATGTCTAGGCGAGAAGGTACTGCAATTGCTGTGTTAAAGGAAGATATGTGGTGCTTCGAGCCGGTCTTGGCATTTGGCCTTGAGAAGCCACCGGTCCGTTTCTTGCAAGGACACAACAGGTTCCCGCGGGATGTAGAGACACTGGAAGCCGGAGCCAATTACGCGCAGAGCTCCCCGCGCCTGGAAACAGGTAAGTATATCGGAATCATGTCTGCGCCGCTGGAAACTGCAGATTTCTATCCCGATATGGTGATGATGTACTGTACATCTGCCCAGCTTACCCTGTTGCTTCTTGGGATTGCCTACAAAGATGGATTCGACCTGACCTGTACGCTATCAGGACATGCCGCCTGTGTCTATTCGGTTGTGCCGGTACTACAGACGGGAAAGTGTCAGGTCGCGGTGCCGTGCCGTGGGGATCGATATGCTGCTGGAGCACAGGATGGTGAGTTGATATTCTCTGTGCCATACGAGCGTCTAGATGATCTGGTGGATGGTCTGAAAGCAATTGCGAAAGCGGGTACTAGCCTTCCTGGGCGTGTTGTTATGCAGCCCGAGTATCAATTGCCTGAGAGCTACGTAAATCTTGGAAGGGAAATAGGAATGGATCAACTAGGCAACTGAGACCTACACCATAGAAATACTGAACTTCCTGAGCCGGTGGACAAAGAACATATATCAAGAATAATGTATGGACAGCTTCCTAACTTCGTAGGACCCGCTGAGCCGCAGCCACACCGTCGCCTAACTCACAGTTATAGCCACACTCCAGCAATGCTGTTTCAATAGCTCCGATCGTGGCCAGTAGATCGCCTGGGTTTGTCGCCCCCATGTGCCCGACACGAAAGTAACGATCCTTAATTTCGGGATGTAGTCCACCAGCCAATATTGCCCCTGCTGCTTTAACCCTTGGCAGAAACTTTACCCCTGCAATTCCATCGGGGTAGTAAGGAGCGGTTAGTGTCGCCGCAGCGTGCGCTGGGTCAGTCGGTACTTGACTCAATCCCAATGCGTTCACAGCTGCTCTGCATGCTTTCCCAAGCTTGTAGTGTCGCAAGAAGCGGGTCTTCATCCCTTCTTTAAGGATTATCCCAAGGCTGACGTGAAGCGCACAGATAAGATTCACAGCTGGGGTTCCAAAGTAACTTGGCTTTCGTGCTTCGTAAGCCTCCATCACTGGCAGCCAATTAGCCCAATCCGCATAGTAATTAGCGACTGGGGTCTTGCGTTTTCTCCAGGTACTCAACGCCTTGGGACTGACAACCAACAGGGCGAGCCCAGGAGGAACTCCAATTGCTTTTTGGGAAGCCGTGAGCACAACATCGATGCCCCATTCTTCCTGATACAGCTCTTCAGCCCCTACAGAGCAGACTCCATCAAGCACGGTGAGTACGTTATGTTTACAACCGAGTGCGCCCAATGCTTGTGCGTCCACGCGAACGCCGGTAGAAGTATCTACATGCGTGACGGTCATCAGGTTGTAGCGTTGCGCATGTAGCGCGGCATCTATTTCTGATAAGGAAATCGTCTCACCGAGTGGAGCACGGAGCACGGTAACCTCTACGCCGTATCGGTTCAGTAGTTCGGCGTAGCGATCACCAAACACTCCAGTGCTTAGCACTAACGCCTTGTCTCCAGGCTCAATAAGGTTCACAACCGCCATTTCCATAGCGAGCATTCCGGAACCGGCTACTACGAACGGCTGGCCTGAAGGACAGAGCCACACTTTTCTCATTCTTTCCAGTGTTTGGCCAAAGACTTCGATGAATTCGGGGGCAACGTGACTAGTAGTGGGCGCACCTAGCGCCTGAAGCACGTCCGGCTCAAACTCGACCGGTCCAGGGATCATTAGCAATGTACGGCCTTTCATAACGCTCTTCTCATAAGTCGAATGTTCATCTTAACAAAGATAGTTCTGCCTCTTGCAGAATGCATCTTAGATCTTCTTTCTTATCCTCTGATAGCGGAAGCAAAGGCGGTCGAGGCAATCCTCCGTACATACCCAGCATGTCCATCGCTGTCTTTAGCGCTGGCACACCCCATCCTCGGGTGACAGCGGTATTCACGGGAATCATCTGTATCTGTAACGCACGCGCCTGCTCCCACTCGTTATCAAGGAAGTGCTGCCGGATGGCCAGACACTGATGTGGTGCAATATTTGCCAATGCCAGCACACCTCCTACAGCGCCCACAGAGAGAGCAGGCAGAAGAAAGCTCGCGGAACCCGCCAACACCTGAAAAGTGGGGCCAGCCAGGTGCCGGATCTCCCCCATCTTGACAACGTTGCCACCGGAGTCCTTGATGCCGATGATGTTCTCATGCTCTGCAACGGCAATGACAGTTGTGGCGTCTAGATCAATTCCTGTGCAGGCAGGCATGTTGTAGATGATGACCGGGATAGACGCAGTATCGGCAACGGTGTGGAAGTGTTGGATTAGGACCTCTTTTGTCATTCTGCCTCTGTAATACGAAGGGGTAATGACCAATGCGGCATCAGCTCCGATAGCTGCAGCCTGTCTTGTCAACTCTATGGTCTGTAGTGTAGACTGGCACCCAGTTCCAGCGATCATCAACTTGTCCGCTGGAATAGCCGCTCGGGCTACCTCCAAGACGCGCAACCGCTCTTGATCGTTTAGCAGTACAAGTTCTCCGTTTGACCCAAGCACAACATAACCACGGAGCTCATACTTATTCCATATTCGCACGTTCCCGGTGAGTGCCTTTGTAGCAACGTGACCTTTAGCGTCGAACGGCGTCGGAATGGGAGGATAGATCCCTTCTAATTGAAGAGCATTGTTGCTCACCATGAGCCTCCTTTTGTATCCGTTGTAACCTGTGCGATATCTGAATCCCTGAGCCGATATTCTACAACTAGAGTGCTTCCATTTACAGGCTTAGTGGTGTTTCCTTGTTCCATTTGTGTTGCCCAGTATCTGAGAGGAGCTACTCTTCCCACATTTCTCTTATTCTTTCAGCTATGTCTCTGCTATTGGTTGCCTCTGATCTTCTATCCACTTCTGAGTCCTGTTCCAGATAAACCTCGTCCAGACTTTTCATTACATCGTCTGTGAAGAAGCGACAAGGCTGAGCATAGCTCGAGCTATCACTCATTGCATACCACCTGTGGTAATAGCGGAGGGGCCAGGAGATGTACAAGAAATCCCTAGCTCTTGTAAGCGCAACATACGTCAGCCTCAACTCCTCTTCGATCTCCTCTTCAGATCCTGTTGCCATGTCTGAAGGCAGAAAGCCATCAGCTGCGTGAATAAGGTAAACCACGTCCCACTCACAACCTTTAGCGGAATGTATGGTAGATAGCACCAACCAATCGTCCTCTCTATGAGGAGGACCGGCTAGGTCACCTGTCGAGGTAGGTGGATCAAGCTGCAGGTCGACGAGAAAGTCTCTTCTTAGCCGGTAACCTGAGGCGATTTGTTCTAAACTGACAAGATCTCGGGAGCGAGCGCCTGGGTTTTCGTACAGCTTATGCAACAGAGGGTCGTAGAATCTCCTGATTCGTTCGATTTGAAGAGCAGGATGTGATGAGCCCGCATGCACAAGATCACTCACTGTCTCGGCAAAAGCGGCCATCTGTTTCCGAGCTGAGGGTCTTACGTTGAAAGTTCCAATGGACTCTGGGCTATTCCCATGCTCAACAACATGCCTTATGGCTTGGCTGGCAGTGCCAGGGCCTATCCCGTCCATCAGCTGAAGTACTCTGAGCCAAGCCATCTCATCACGTGGATTCTCAGCGAGTCGTAAGAAAGCAATCAAATCCTTCACATGTGAGGCTTCAAGGAAGCGTAATCCTCCATACTTGTGATACGGGATATTCTTCCGTGTTAGCTCAAGCTCAAGAGAATCCGACAGGTGACCAGCACGAAATAGAACTGCCTGCTTATGCAGAGCTATTCCCTCTTCATAATGCCGTAAGATCTGCTGTATCACGTACTCATTCTGTTGAGTTTCATCCTTACAGGTTACTAGCTTGGGCCGCTCACCTTCTTCCCGGTCCGACCAAAGATTCTTAGGGTACCGTTCCTTTGCTCCGGCGATGACCAGGTTTGCGGTCTCTAGAACTGGTGCAATGGAACGGTAGTTCTGTTCAAGCTTCACGATGGAAGTCCCCGGGAATTCTTTTGGGAAATCAAGAATGTTTCTCACGGTTGCGCCTCGAAAGCCGTAGATGCTCTGCGCATCATCTCCCACCACCATTATGTTATTATTGCCATAGCGCATACCCAGTAGAATCTGTGCTTGAAGCTTATTTGTGTCTTGATATTCATCAACCAGAATGTGGTCGAATCTCTTACTGAGGCGATTAGCGAACTTCTCATCGGAAACTAGCTGGACCCAGTACAACAAAAGATCATCGTAGTCCAACACATTCCGTTCTTGCTTGCGTGAAACGTATTGCTTGAACAGAGGTCGCAGCTCTTCCTCCCATGCCGCGCACCACGGAAAGTAACGTTCTAGCACATCCTTCAATCGCAGCGATCCGTTCACACACCTCG
Organism: Candidatus Bipolaricaulota bacterium; assembly: GCA_030612175.1. Taxonomy (GTDB): domain Bacteria; phylum Bipolaricaulota; class Bipolaricaulia; order UBA7950; family UBA9294; genus JAUVYF01. Next base: position 4,928 of record JAUWOJ010000041.1, read on the forward strand.
AGTAGATGGCAAGGCAGGTTCTCTTACGAGGGAACCTCTTTTCACGGTTATGAAGTCCCTTCTCATGGCGGATCAAGCCGATCAAGTCCTCCGCATCTCCTTGATCCAGAATGGTAAAGTCCTTGCTGAGTCCCGCTGCTTTTGCGTAGATCCTCAGGAGTCTGTTGGCTGTGGCATGAAACGTACCACCCCAAACACGCACAGTTGCTGGAGAACCACGCTGTGCGATGTGTGCGGCGCGTCTCAACATCTCCTGTGCGGCGCGCCTTGTGAAGGTAAGAAGGAGTATCTTTCCTGGATTGACTCCTTGAGCAATAAGATAGGCCACTCTGTATGCCAGTGTCTTGGTCTTCCCTGTTCCGGCGCCGGCAACAACCAGGAGTGGACCATCCCCATATGTGACCGCGGTTTGTTGCTGGGGATTTAGGTCTTCAAGCCAGGAGAGGTTGGCTGCCTTTTTGTTCATGTTTGTAACTTTAGTCGATCCGCGTTCTCGAAACCAACAGAACCAGGTGAGGAAGATAGTGAGGTTAGGGAGGGTGATTCAAAGTCGATCATAAAGATGGCAATGGATACCTAGCGCGAGGTATCATTTGCTATCTAGAACAGTCTACTACCCGGAGGAGGAGTGACAAGACTTACTGTAAAGACAATAGATCAGCTGCTAGATGGGATTGTGTTGCGGCGATCAGTACAACTTGACTTAAGTAGTGTCGAGTTTGTTGATCCATACGCGCTCCTGCTACTCGACCTAGCTGTTCGATATCGACGCGCAAGACAATTACCACTTCGCGTTCAATGGCCCCGAAGTCACTACGTGTGCGGCTGGATGGATGACATGGGTTTCGCCAAGGAGGTTCGATCTTTTCGCGGATCTCCACTGGAGCCACATTTGTTGACATCGAGCGCCTTGCAACCAATCACTCACATCAGCAAGGAAGAGGATGTATCTCGTCTAGCCAGTGCTTTTGATCTGCGTCTTTCGAAGCGATATCCATTGACGAACGAGTCGCGAAACGCTTTAGTGAAAGTCATGCTCGAGCTCTTCCAGAACATTCCTCAGCACAGTAATGCGACAGGAAAAGTGGAAGATCCACATGGTCTTGCCGCAATGCAGGACTACACAGATTCGATCTTCCTAGCTGTGGCAGACATGGGGATTGGACTACGAGGAAGCTTGTCATTGAGAGATAAACTTGCCCCAATTAGCGACAAAGGCGCGCTCAAGAAGGTTGTGTTTGAAGGGATGAGTCGTTTCGTGGACCCTGGACATGGTGGCGAGCTGCGGCGAATTGCTCAGCTGGTACGAAAGTGGGATGGGCTCCTTGTAATCCGAAGTGGAGAGGCGCTTGTGTACATGGATGTGGAGCAAGGTGATGTGTATGACGTACCCTTCTTTCCAGGAGTACAGATTGCTGTGCGCCTCCCACGCCGTGTATTTGGTATTGAGGGAGCGCCGGTTGACAATTGATCGTCTACCGGGTTCAATGAACAGAATGGATAAACATACGTTTCGCCTGGCTTCCTTCGGGGTAAGAGTGGGGACGCGCTTGGAGGGAAAGATAGCGCGGGAGAAACTCCTGACTGCATTAGAAACTCTTTCTGAGCCAGGCCGTCTGGCGATCTCCTTAGATGGTATTGAGGTTCTCAGTGGCTCGTTCGCAGACGAGGCAGTCGCTCTGTCCTATGCTCGCCTTATCACGGGAGAGTATGGGGATCGTTACATGATCATTCGTTCGCCAGTGCTTGAGATCACAGAAGATCTATCTAGCAAACTTGAGCGTAGACGGATGGCAATGCTTTGCTCATCTAATGATGGTTGGGATGTTCTTGGCCTTCTCGGCACACAGATGAAAGAGACGCTGGCATTGGTGATCGATCGCCGGGAAACGACGGCCAAAGAGCTTGCCAGTTTGCTAGGCATTCGACATAATGCTTGCCTTCGCCGCGTGGGGCGTCTTGCCGAACTGCGGCTCATCCGCCGCGAGGAGGTTGGTTTAGCTGGTCCGCATCACAGTTACCGCTTTTTCTCCATTCTAAACCCTTGACGATCGTTGGTGCTGGTGGTACACTGAACATAGTGAACCATTATGTATCAGGAAATCTGTGAGCCAGTCGATGCGTATGTCCTTTACAAGCGTGGCGCGGTACATCCCATCATTTGTGCTTTTCGATGGAGAAATCGCCGTTTTGACATTACCTCAACTGACCTTATTCACCCCGAGAGAGAAGGGCAAGCCCTATTTCTTTGTTACGCGGTGAGCTCCGGCAAAAACCAGTTCCGGCTTCGCCTCAATACAAATCGTTGTCTATGGATTCTCGATTCAATCGATGTGGAGGAATAGATGGCGCGTATTATCATGCATCTCGACATGGATTCTTACTTCGCTTCGGTAGAGCAACAGGCAACATTATCGCTGCGAGGAAGCCCAATTGGAGTAACGGGTAAACCTCACCAGCGCTCTATATTGTCGCCGCGTCCCGTGAGGCAAAACGCTACGGGGTAAAATCGGGAATGACAAACTGGGAAGCGCGACGCCTTTGCCCATCTTTGATACTTGTCTCTGGAAAGGCAGAGCGTTACATTGCGATAACCAAACGTTTCCTTTCTATTCTTAAACGTTACACTCCATTACTTGAAGTGTTTAGCATCGATGAGGTATTCATGGATGTAACGCAGGAAGCTGCTCGTTATGGCGGCCCCGTTAGCATGGCTCGCTTGATCAAGGACGAGTTCTACGAGGCGCTGGGACAATATATCACGTGCACTATAGGGATCGCTTCCAACAAAACATTTGCCAAACTCATCGCCAGCCGTCACAAACCTGATGGGATTGGAAAACTACGAGATGAAGAGATTCCATCGCTTCTAGAGGAGATCCCAGTTGGTGAAGTGTGTGGTATTGGCAGACGGATTGAGACACGGCTTACAAAAGTGGGCATCCATACTCTAGGAGATCTTGGACGCGCACCAGGTCGGTACCTGAAACAAGAATTTGGCATCTATGGCCTCTTCCTAAAAGAGATTGGGCAGGGGCGAGATCCGACCCCTGTAGTTTCATACACTACAGCTGCTTCTGTTAAATCTGTGGGACACTCTAAATCCCTTCCTCCCCGGCTGCGATCGTATGATCTTGCCTTCCTTGTGTTACGAAGCCTATGTGATAAGGTAGGAAGACGGATGCGCAAACTCGGCTACGTAGGCCGAACGGTGCATTTTGGCTTTCGTCTTAGTTCGATTGGGCCGCATTATGGCAAGCAGATTACCTTACCTTTCTCTACTGATGATGGTGAGGCCATTTACAATGCGTGCCTTGTTACCCGCCAGAAGATGGCGATTCACACACCTTCTATTTCCCAGGTAAGTGTTTCGGTGCGTAATCTTACTGAAAAAGGGTGTCTTCCTGCTTGCTTGTTAGAAGAGGATCAACGGCGGGAACGATTGAACAACGTGACCGATCGGATACGTGACCGCTTCGGAGAGAGCGCGATCATCACTGGAGAAACCCTTCTCTTCAAGGCCATTCCGGAACACGTCGGCGGATTCTCCCAAGGAGAGGAGTGGGAATTCTGACAGTTGTTAGCCCGCTCAATGTGCACTAGGATAGATGTATGGCAGCAAGAATCCATGTTGGCACCTCAGGCTATAGTTTCAAGGACTGGATTGGTACGGTTTATCCCATGGGGATGAAGTCAAGGGACTTCCTTTCTCGCTATGCCAAGATGTTTGACACGGTAGAGATCAATTCCACCTACTACCGAGTCCCTCCACCATCCATGTTCTCGAACATGCTGACGAAGGTTCCCGAAGATTTTACATTTGTTGTGAAACTCCCCAAAGAGATAACCCATGAGAGAGAAAAATGGAACACCATTATTCGGCCATTCCTAGAAGGTGTCGCGCCGCTTATTGAAGCCAGACAGTTGGGAGGTTTCCTCGCCCAGTTTCCCTACTCGTTTAGGTCTAACTCGCGGACACTTGATTATCTCAAACATGTTGCAGATGCACTTGTTCACTATGACGTTCCCATCAACGTTGAGTTCCGCCACAACAGCTGGTATGACAAGCGCATCTTTGGTGCGCTGAAAGACGCCGGATTGGGCTTTGTTAATGTGGATCTACCCTCTTTGTCGGCCCTTCCTGAAGCGAGCAACATAATAACTTCTGACGTTGCCTACTACCGGCTTCATGGGCGAAACGCAAAGATGTGGTGGGATCACCCCACCCCCAGTCACCGCTACGACTACCTATACAATGACAAGCAGCTAGAGGAGTGGGCAGAGAGGATCGAGAATGCGGCAAGAACGGCCCGCAAATGCTACATCTTCAACAACAATTGCCATCTGGGACAGAGTGTGGTAAATGCGCTTTATCT
>JAUWOJ010000068.1 GCA_030612175.1 Candidatus Bipolaricaulota bacterium
TGATGAGCGTGTAGGATTGATCGGTCCAAATGGAGCGGGCAAGACAACCTTACTTAAGATTCTCGCTGGCGTGGAATGCGCCGATTCAGGGATAGTAGATCGCTCCAAAGGGATACACATCGCTTATCTCTCCCAAGTTGACGTCTTCCCTGCTGGAGCAACGGTGGGTAGCGCGATACTCTCCGCGCTTGATAATATTCAACTTAAAGACTACGAACGCCTCATACGCGTCCGCAAGATGCTCAGCCGCCTTGAGTTTAAAGATGGCAGCCAGAACGTCGAACGCCTCTCTGGTGGATGGCGCAAACGGCTTGCTATTGGCTGTCAGCTCGTGCAGGAACCCGATCTTCTGCTGATGGACGAACCGACCAACCACCTAGATCTCGAAGGGATCGATTGGTTGGAGCAGTTCCTTGGGAGGGCAAGGTTAGCTTTTATCCTTACCACCCATGATCGTTACTTCCTGGAACGGGTAACGGACCGCATCGTGGAGATCAATCCTCGTTACCGTGATTACTTCTTCAGCGTCAACGGTCGTTACAGTGACTTCTTAGAGAAGAGAGAGACATTCTTGCAGCTGGAGAACGAAGAACGTCGCGCGCTTGCCCACGACGTGCATCGAGAGGTGAACTGGCTGCGGAGTGGCCCAAAGGCGCGGGGAAGCAAGGCTTCCTATCGTGTCGAGAAGGCACAAGACAAGATTAGGCGGTTGGGCGAGGCACGACGCCGGCAGGGCGTAGGTAACGAGATGAGTATTGACTTCAACGCGAGCGGCCGGCAAACACATGATCTAATCACCGCTGAAGGAATTGAGAAAACGCTAGGAAGAAAGCTCCTTTTCAAGGCGTTGAATGTTCACCTCCGCCGCGGAACTCGGCTTGGAATAGTGGGTAACAACGCTAGCGGGAAGACGACCCTCCTGCGCGCTCTCTCCAAAGCGCTGCCGCCTGATATGGGAATGGTGAGGCACGCTGTTGATCTGCGCGTTGCCTTGTTTGACCAACAGCGCGAGCAGCTTGATCGGACGGAGCGTCTGCGGGACGCGCTTGCTCCTAGTGGGGACATGGTCTCATACCTTGGTCGCAACTCACACATTGTCCCCTGGGCAAAGCGGCTTGGTTTTCGCGCAGATCAGCTGGAAACGCCTGTGGGAGATCTCTCTGGTGGGGAGCAAGCGAGAGTGCTAATGGCGATGATGTTACGGGAGGCAGTTGACGTTCTCATGCTTGACGAACCGACAAATGACCTCGATATTCAGTCAATTGAGGTTCTGGAACGTGCGCTGATCAAGTTTCCCGGCGCGGTTGTTGTGATCACGCATGACAGGTTCATGCTTGATCGTGTATGTACGGATCTGATCGGGCTTCACAGTAATGGATGCTGGGGCAACTACGGGAGTGTTGCCCAGTGGCAGGATGCCGAAGCACACGTTGTTGAGATGCGTCCTGTTGAGCAACAATCTGTTTCTGGTAGGCGGGAGTCAAAGTCTCAACAGACGATTCGTTCAAAACGAGCAGGGCTTACCTATCTTGAGAAGCAGGAATGGGCGGGGATGGAGGAACGGATCTTGGCTGCCGAAGAGGAATTAGCACGACTACAGTCAGATCTGGACGACTCAGCTGTAGCCACTGATCACGAGAGGTTGTACTCCACCTATGAGATGCATTGTATCGCGCGGCAACAGTTGGACAGCTTATTTGCGCGGTGGGAGGAATTGGAGCAGAAAATGGCGCCGCAGTAGCGTTGTGGTAAGAGATTTAGGCATGAGGTAGAAATCCTGTACTACTCCAAGTCCTAGCCAGCGCTGGGCAAAAGACCGGTTCTGGTGAGCCCTCCTAGCGATTGACACAGGTCCATGACGCGAGATAGCCCTTAGCGTCACCGTATTAGATCGCCACACCAACCGAAATGTTCAAGATCGAGCCGTCCCTGCTCGTTGAAGTAGATACCCTCTTCTTCAAGGAGAACGACCTGCGCTTTCCCGATGCTTGACTCTCCTTTCGCGTTCACTACTCGCTGCCAGGGAACGCGCGGTTCTACTATGTGTGTATACAACGCAGCCAACGCCCAGCCAACCCTCCGCGCTGTGCAGGGTGGGCCAACCAGATACGCTACCTGCCCGTATGTCGCCACTTTTCCAACGGGAATCTGTCGAATTACTTGATAGATCGTCTCATGGATACCCTTGCCCAACATTGACCTCCCTGCCCATTTTCCCAGGAGTAAATAGTGGTAACATGAATCTTATGCTTCCTCACGGCTAGGACAAGGTGATTCAACGGAAGACGGAAGAGCTTAGCTCCTCGCAAAGACGCAGAGAACGCAAGCGTCAGGACACCTTCTGTTAACGCTGCAACTTGTGATCAGAGTAGTGTATGCCAAGGTAGCCAGCAATCTCTCTCAGTTTCCACAAGAACCTCTTGCAGCGTCTCTGAAAGACATGCCCTTGTGCTGTAGCTATGGTGTTGTCGGTTAATTGTTTGCGCGTATGCACTATTTAGATGGTGCATTTCCACCAGACGTGATATGCTATGTAATTCTGGGATACTCAATGCGAAGTGGTCGTGCCATGACTGCAGTCTGGCAAGAGCAGTGCCTAACTAGAAAGGCTGGTCCTAGTAGACCCTTGACAAAGACATGCTGGCCATCCCCAAAACTTGATAGTAGATTCTTGTATGCGAGGTGAGTCGATGTCTTTACCCGAGGAGCGCCTAACAACGGGGCACGTCTTTCGTATGTGGTGGCCGCTTGCAGGAAGTTGGATGTTGATGGCGCTTGAGGGACCGGCTGTTTCACTTGCCATTGCCCGTCTAGCCTTCCCAGAGATCAATCTTGCTGCCTATGGTGGTTTGGTTTTCCCCCTTGCCTTGTTTGTTGAGGCCCCGATTATTATGCTTCTCGCTGCTTCAACAGCCCTTTGTAAGGATTGGATCACCTATCGGAAGATCCGCCGATTTATGCACGTGACATGCGGAATGCTGACCAGTCTTCACTTGCTTATCGTGTTGACACCTCTCTATAGCTTCCTCGCTCGCACTGCGATTGACGCTCCGGAAGAGATTATTGGGCCAGCGCGGCTTGGTCTCCTAATTATGTTGCCGTGGACCTGGTCAATTGCCTACCGCCGATTTAATCAGGGAGTGCTGATCCGATTTGGACACTCGCTCTCCATCGGCGTTGGAACCATGATTCGCCTATTGACAAACGGATCGATACTGCTTGCCGGGTACTTGCTGAAGTCATTCGATGGGATTGTAGTTGCAACTGTAGCTACCTCTATGGGTGTGATGGCTGAGGCCCTCTACGTTGCATTCCGGGTGCGGCCCGTGCTCCGATACCAACTTCCAAAGGCCTCGGAGACTGGTGCTGTGCTGAACTACGGCGATTTCTTCCGATTCTATATCCCATTGTCGCTGACGTCCATTATCTTAATTGGTGCCAGACCGATCCTAAGTGCTGGGATCAGCCGGATGCCGAACGCGATTGATTCGTTAGCTGTCCTTCCAGTGGTTACTGGATTGACCTTCCTTTTGCAGAGTGCCGGTATTGCATATAATGAGGTCGTAATCGCTCTTCTCGATAAGCCTGGTGCAACCCGAGCACTGCGTCGTTTTGCAGCCGGCTTGATGATCGCTACCAGCGGTGGTCTCTTTCTCATTGCTGCTACTCCACTCGCAGGGTTCTGGTTTGGCACAATAACTGGGCTTAGCCCGCGGCTGGTCGAATTGGCTCGCAACGGTCTGTTTTTTGCTATTCTCCTCCCCGCGTTAGCTGTGGCACAGAGCTGGAACCAGGGAGTGATCCTCCAGAGCAAGAAAACACGTAGCATTACAGAGGCTGTATTGATCTATCTGATTGTCTCGATCCCCATTTTATGGACCGGCATGCGGATCGGCCGGTTTAGCGGGATCTATGTGGGGCTCTTGTCGATGGCTGTCGGGGAAGGGTGTCGTACCCTGTGGCTTTGGCTGCGGAGTCGAAGCGCGCGCCATGCCCTTTTCAGGGGAACCGGTTGAGTGCGATCTACTCGTTACATAACCGATACCCAGCCAAAGGAGGGCAATCATGAATCTGACTGACACAAAATTGAAGCGGATGCAGCTCAGTTTGTCTCTCAATCCTTCCAAATGATACAATTGGTCCGAACGAATGAAACGCAAGGAGTGATAAACTATGGAGAAGCGTAAGAAGGTAACGATTCTGACCCTGCAAGCGATGAAAGAGAGGGGGGAGAAGATCTCATGGCTAACCTCCTATGATTACCCCACCGCTCAGTTTGCTGAGGCCGCGCGGGTGGATATGCTCCTGGTTGGGGATTCGTTGGGGATGTGCGTCTACGGCTACGAAAGCACTGTACCCGTGACGATGGATCAATGTATTGTACATAGTGAGGCTGTACGCCGCGCTGCACCGACTGCGTTCGTCATGGGCGACATGCCATTTATGAGTTATCAGAAAAGTGATGAAAACGCCGTGGCAAACGCCGGGCGGTTCCTGAAAGAAGCTGGGGTGGATGCAGTTAAGCTGGAGGGTGGCGTGCGGGTTATCAGCCGTATCAAAGCCATCCTTGATGCGGGGATAGTCGTCTGCGGACACATTGGCCTCACCCCACAAAGCTCCGGTCAGCTCGGTGGCCACAAGGCGCAGGGGCGTACAGTGGAGTCGGCCAAGCTGTTGATCGAGGATGCCTTAGCTATCGAACAGGCCGGGGCGCAGCTGCTGTTGCTGGAAGCCGTTCCGCCAGAGGTAGCAGGTTTCATTACCGACAAGCTTTCCATTCCGGTGTTCGGTATCGGCGCAGGTGCGGATTGTGATGGACAGCTGTTGATCGTCTCTGACCTGATCGGTCAATTCCAGGCGTTTACTCCAAAGTTCGTCAAGCAATACGCCAACATTGCTGAGGTTATTACTGGTGCGATGTCCGAATACATCAGAGACATTAAAGCGGGTACCTTTCCGGCTAGCGAGCACTGCTACCACATGCTCAAGGGCGAAGAGGAAAAGTTTAAACAGTTAGTCAAGAAGTATGAATAGTGCTATTCACACCAATAAGCTATGTATCGACCTTCAGAGGAGGGTGATCCGGTGACCGATTTACGCCAGCGGCTGAGAATTAGTGAACAGCAACTAAAGGAAATTAACGATTTTATTCTCGATCCTGAAAACGAACTCATCAACCAACTGCTTGATCTCGTGGAAAGATACGGCGGGCCCGAAGAGATCAACCGTAAGGCGACCCAGGCCAGAGAGTTGGAAAACCTGCTATCACAATTGAAGGACCAGAACTCCCCTTATTTGTCCGATTTGGAGTGGCTTACCAGGCAGCGGGATTCGGATGCATTTATCAGCATCAAAGACTTTCGTGGGAAGGTCCTTGGTCCCAAGCTTGATTCGATGACCTTTAGAGACGAGTCCGCTGTGACTCTCGAGATCAGCGCCCTGCAGTTCTTCCCCTGGTTGATCACGGAGGCAAAACAGGCGATTGAGGACGATGAGATAATGCCCGGGCGCTTCATCCGCGTACGAAATATGAAGGAGCAAGTAGAGGACAACGGCGATACACTCGCGGTGGCTGCAGCGATGCAGATCATCGGGGCGAGTTATGTAGAAACACTGGATACCAAAGGGACTGATGGATCGAACATCCACCTCGGTGGGCCCGACACAATCACCGGCTACTTTGGCGGGATCGGTCAACCGAATGAACACGCTCTGCAGTGGCTGGATGAATACCTC
>JAUWOJ010000051.1 GCA_030612175.1 Candidatus Bipolaricaulota bacterium
GAACGTCTTCTTGAGCAACAGATTACACTCACTCTCACTGATGAAGCGAGAAGAGTCCTTGTCAAAGAGGGATACAACCCCCATTATGGTGCGCGGCCGCTGGAGCGAGCGCTGAAACGTTTGGTGGAGAATCCACTTGCAGCGAAGGTCATCTCTGGTGAGATTAGTGCGGGAAATCATGTTAGCATCGATGCTGCAGCGATGGCCGATGCACTTGTGATTCGCCAGCAGGACAGCGACAGCTGAGTTTATTAGCTTGCAGCGCTGACCATTTCGAGTAGGATCTATTCTACATGGAGCAGTTAACGACGTGGTTATGGCGATATCGAGGGAGAGTGTTTGCCGGATTCATTGCGCTATTGATGGTAGATGGAGCCGGGCTTCTGATCCCTTTGGTGATCCGAGACGTGATCGATCGACTCTCTCGCGGAGAAACGGGATTCCTTCGCGGCGGTATTTACATTGTTTTGATCGCAATTGTAGCAATGAGCTTTCGCTTTCTGTGGCGTTACTTTCTTATCGGGACTGCGCGAAGGATTGAAAGAGACTTGCGAGAGCGCCTCTACGAACACCTTCTGATCCTTTCTCCCTCATTTTACAATGAGCATAAGACTGGCGAGCTGATGGCCCATGCCACCAATGATATCGACGCGGTCAGCCGAGCATGCGGGTTTGGAGTGCTTACAATCGCGGATCCTCTCCTTATGATCCCGGTCTCAGTTGGGATTATGCTCTCGATTGACCCGCGCCTTACCCTGTATGTGCTGATCCCGTTACCGATTCTGACTTTGTTCATGCTTGGATTTGGGAAGCTAATCCACCGACGATTCGAAGCAGTACAGGCAGCCTTCTCTAAGGTGATGGAAAAAGTGCGGGAGGATGTTGCGGGTATTCGTGTGTTGAAATCTTTTGTTCAGGAGAAAGGAACAAATTTGGGGTTTAACCAGACGAGTCAGTTGCTGGTCGACAAGAACATGTCCCTCGTCCGTGTGTGGGGAATCTTCCATCCACTAATTGAGCTCTTGGGCGGGGCTTCTTTAGGAATTGTTCTCTGGCTTGGAGGGCGCGGCGTCATTATGGGAACGATCTCCCTTGGAGATTTCGTTGCATTAACCCAGTACGTTGTCATGCTCGTCTGGCCGATGCTCTCGCTGGGGATGGCGGTAAATGTCGTACAGCGGGGGCGCGCTTCGCTGGGACGTATCAATCGTCTCCTTGCTGTGCCTCCAGCAATTGCTGATCCCCAGGCACCGCAACAACTCGGTGATACGCGCATCGAGATCCATAATCTTAGCTTCACCTATCCCGGAGAAAACCACAAGAGGATTGAGCCTAGCCTTAGAAACATCAACCTAACAATTGAATCGGGGACAACCCTTGGGGTTGTTGGACTGACCGGAGCCGGGAAAAGCACCCTTGCTCATTTGATACTGCGCGTGTTTGACCCGCCAACGGGAAGCATACGAATTGGAGGGACCGATGTGCATGAACTCTCACTTAGTGGGCTGCGGCGGGCGATTGGATTTGTCCCACAAGACCCCTTTCTCTTCTCCTATACGATTCATGAGAACATTGCCTTTGGGAATCCAGAGGCATCTGCTAGTGAAGTTGAGCGAGTGGCTCGGCTTGCTGGAGTACACGATGAGATCTGTGAGTTTCCCAAGAAATATCAGACGATTGTTGGAGAGCGCGGCATTTCTCTCTCTGGAGGGCAGCAACAGCGGGTGGCAATTGCTCGTGCCCTTCTCCTTGACCCAAAGATCCTCATTCTTGATGATCCTCTCTCCGCGGTTGACGCAGAGAAGGAAGGGCTTGTCCTCGCGAATCTGCGTAAGTTCTTCAGTCACAGAACAGTCCTTTTAATTGCGCATCGCATCTCTGCTGTGATGCGCGCGGATCGGATCATCGTTCTTGATCACGGGAGAATCATAGAATCGGGCGCGCATGATGAGCTAATTGGGCAGCGCGGGACATATTACCATATTTGGCGTTTGCAACAGGCAGAAAAGGGGGTGTCTTCCTGACTCACGATAGCGACGAGATCTTAGGAAAGGCGTTTGACCTTCGTCTAATGCGACAACTCTTGCGGTTTCTTGTTCCGTATAAGGGTTTGCTGCTGGTCTGTGTTGTTCTGATTCTTGTTCTGACCGGAATACAGATCGGAATTCCATACCTTTCCAAGATGGCGATCGACAATTACATGATCCCTCCGCTTGGGATTGTTTCCCTTTCAGAGCCTCCGTTGTCTGCCAATTTCATCTCGCTCGGAGATGAGCGCTATCTGATTGATCTTGGTCTGATCGATAGAGAGACGCGAGAAGCTTGGGAAGCCATGGGCGTGCTCTCTCGGGAGCGCTATCTGTTTGTTGCTGAGGATAGTTCGAATGCTTCGATTGCGATACGCAACCAACAGGCATTCACTCAGGTAGCTGAGGGGTATCTTGCTGATCAGCAATCGCTGCGCAAGGTTCCTTCTCGTGACCTGATTGTGCTTCGAGGCTCAGCAATTGCTGGTGTGGCGCGGCTTGCCAGCCTTTTTGCCTTCGCGCTTCTGGCCCGATTCCTATTTGGCGCTCTTCAGATGTATCTTCTCCAATTTGCTGGACAGAAGGTGATGTACGACATGCGCCAGCAGATTTTTGCCCATGTCCTTCGCTTGCCGGTGTCGTACTTCGATCGCACGCCGGTGGGAAGGCTTGTTACGCGCGTAACAAACGATGTCGCGGCAATTAACGAGATGTTTACGTCAATGCTTGTCAACCTGTTCCGCGATGTCTTTTTGGTTATTGGTGTTCTGTCGATTATGTTTGGTCTCGAATGGCGACTTGTATTTATTATCCTTGCTCTCTTTCCAATTATTGTGTTTGCCGCATTCCGGTTTCGAAACCGTGTACGCAGTGCCTATCGCGAGGTTCGCCAGCAGATCGCAAAGCTGAACGCCTATCTCCAAGAGTCAATTTCTGGGATGCGCATCGTACAAGTTTTTGTGCAAGAACGTAAGGCAAATGAACGTTTCGCAGCGATCAACCGGGACAAGTATCTTGCAAGCATGAAACAGATGGTTATCTTTGCGGTTTTCCGCCCATTGATGAGCCTTCTGAGCTCGTTTGCCGTAGCTCTTGTTATCTGGTATGGAGGGCGAAATGTCCTGGGCGGAGGGCTTTCCTTAGGCGCATTGACTGCGTTCATCCAATATGTGCGGATGCTCTTCAATCCGATTCTTGAACTCTCCCAAGGGTATAACATTCTCCAGGGAGCGATGGCTGCTGCTGAGCGGATCTTTCTTCTGCTTGAAGAGCCCGAAGAGAAGTACGGCACAGGGAAAACCTTGGCTCGCTGTCGCGGTAAGATTGAGTTCCGCGACGTCTGGTTTGCCTACAATGAGAGAGAGTGGGTTCTAAGGGGAGTGTCGTTTAGCGCAGCCCCAGGTGAGCGGATCGCGATTGTTGGGTTTACTGGGTCAGGGAAAACAACGATCATCCGCATTCTCCTTCGTATGTACCCAATCCAAAAAGGAGAGATCCTTCTTGATGGTGTTCCGATTGAAGAGATTGAGCTATCCTTTCTCCGCTCTCAAATGGCTGTTGTACTGCAAGATGTTTTCCTTTTCTCGGGGGATATTATGGACAATATCCGGCTGAGAACAGACATCCCGGAAGAAGAAGTGGTAAGTGCGGCGCGCTTTGTCAGCGCACACTTTGTGGAGAATCTGCCTGACAAATACCACACCGAGGTTAAGGAGCGTGGAGTTACCTTGTCGATTGGGCAACGTCAATTGCTTTCGTTTGCCCGAGCTGTGGTGTTCAATCCACACGTTTTGGTGTTGGATGAGGCGACGGCGAGTATTGATTCGCACACCGAGAGCCTCATCCAGAAGTCGCTAGGGAAGATCATGAGGGGGCGCACGTCTATCGTTGTTGCCCACCGGCTGTCTACCATCCGTGAATCGAACAAAATCGTCGTTTTGCATGAAGGACGGATTGTTGAACAGGGCAGTCATCACGAGCTGCTTACCCAAGGTGGTCTGTATGCCACACTCCACAACCTTCAGTTTGCCGAAGGCAGTGAAAACCTTCCGGCCTATGGCGAGAATCCCTGATTACCGCATCTTGTGAGGCCAGCCTTTGTCTTCCGCCTATTCTTATGCGTTCGCCTTGGCTTGGTCGCTGTTTTCTAGTGTGTGATAGAGTTTCGCTTGATTCTTCCCTGGAATCGGGCAACTCTTCTGGTAAGTGTATAAAGGCAGGCAAACTGTCACTCGTTAGTTCCCAAATCCAGAGCTTGACAACCCTGTGTCGGCCTGTTAGGATTCATGTCACAACAGGAGGAAGATGTGATGCAAGTTCAGACTACAATCTTGGAGGTGACAACAGCCAGTAACGCCCTTTATTACTACTTTATTTGGATATTGTAGGTCGCCTGGCAGTGGTTCTGTAAACTGCTAGTGGGCCTGGAAACCGGAAGTCTAAGGACTTGCGGTTTTTGTTTGTCTGTAAGGAGGAAAGTGTGCTTGTAGTTGACAATCTTTCAAAATGCTTTGGAGGGCTGCGCGCGGTGCATTGTTGTTCGTTTGATGTTAATCCGGGGACGATTACCGGGTTGATCGGGCCGAACGGGGCAGGAAAGACGACGGTATTCAATCTTCTCACTGGGTTCTCCAATCCCGACAAGGGGACGGTCCACTTCTGTGATGAGGAGATCACCGGCCTCCCCCCACATCGCGTCTTCCACAAGGGGATCGCAAGGACTTTCCAGATTCCGCGCGAGTGGAAGGCGATGACGGTAGTAGAGAACTTGATGCTCGTACCGACCGAACAACTTGGTGAACGGATTTGGAATCCCTTCCTACGCCGTCGACTGGTGGGCAAGCAAGAGCACGCGATCCGGGAGAGAGCACACGAGGTCCTGGCATTTCTAGAACTGACAGAGCTTAAAGATGAGTACGCGGGAAGGCTCTCCGGTGGGCAGAAGAAGCTACTCGAATTGGCCAAAACGATGATGGGCAAACCCAGACTAGTCTTGCTCGATGAACCTGGTGCCGGAGTGAACCGCACTCTCTTGAAACGTCTGGCCGATTCGATCTATCGCCTGTGCGCGGAGAAGAAGACGACCTTCCTGTTGATCGAACACGACATGGATTTCGTGATGAAGCTCTGTAACCCGGTGATCGTAATGAGCGAAGGGCGGAAACTCGCTGAGGGGACACCAACAGAGGTGCAGAAGAAACAAGAGGTGCTCGACGCCTACCTTGGGGGTCAATATGTCGCTGTTAACAGTTAACGCGGTCACAAGCGGGTATGGAGACATGGAGATTCTTCATGGGGTCTCCATTGAAGTGGGGGCTGGCGAGATCGTCACGATGATCGGCCCTAATGGAGCCGGCAAATCGACCCTGATGAAGACGATCTTCGGCCTGCTCACACCGACCGCGGGACAGATTACCTTCGCGGAAAAGGAGATTACAGGGCTTTCCCCTGACCTGGTCGTGCGGCGGGGCATGGCATACGTGCCCCAAGTGGAGAATATCTTCCCCTCGCTCACCGTGAATGAGAACCTGGAGATGGGGGCGTTCATCCTCACCGATGACTTCAGTGGACAGCTGGAGGAGATCTATCAGCTCTTTCCAATCTTAAACGACCGTCGAAAGCAACGCGTGGGGAAGATGAGCGGAGGTGAACGACAGATGGTGGCGATGGGACGGGCGCTGATGCTCGATCCAAAGCTCCTGATGTTGGACGAGCCCTCCGCCGCCCTGGCTCCGAATCTGGCAGTGACGATCTTCGAGCGGATTGTCGCCATCAACGCGAGTGGTGTAGCGATCCTCATAGTGGAGCAGAACGCCAAGGAGTCCTTGAAGGTATCCGACCGTGGCTACGTCTTAGCCAGTGGTCGAAACCGCTTCGAAGATACAGGTGAAAACCTATTAGCCAACCAGGATGTGGGACAGCTCTACCTCGGTGGGTAGGGAGAATAGATGGACATACTATCAAGAATTCCACAGTTGCTCGTATACGGCGTCATCTCGGGGAGCATCCTTTCCCTGGGCGGGATCGGTGTCTCTCTCATCTACAGCATTATTGGCTTCTCCAACTTTGCCTACGGAGACATGATGGCACTCGGAGCCTACATCGCTCTCGGGCTATTCAGCCTATTCGTCTCCTGGAGTATTCCCAACACACCCTTAGGACCTCTCTCGTTCGGCTTTGGGTTCATCCTAGCCGCTATCTTCGCAATAGGGCTGACAGCCGTGGCGGTAGTCTTGATCGACCGCATACTCTTCAACCGGTTGCGTAACCATTCGTCGGTCATCCTGATGATGTCTTCGATTGGGGGCGCCCTGGCATTGAGGAACATCCTCCAGTTCTTCTGGGGCCCCCAGCAACACTACTACATAGAAAGGATTCAAATAGCGACCGTAATTCCAGGGCTGGGAATAAGGATCAAGCCCGATCAGGTGTTTATCATTCTCGTAACCATCGTGCTTGTCGTGTTAGTACATGCATTTCTCAAATACACCAAGATGGGGAAGGCGATGCGGGCGACCGCGGATAACAACGCACTTGCTCGCGTTACAGGGATCAATACCGATCGGGTGATCGTGTGGACCTGGATGATTGGGGGAGCGCTGGCAGCGACCGCCGGCATTCTGGCGGGGATCGAGAACAAGTTCATCACTCCGGAATTGGGGTGGCAGATGCTCCTTTCGATCTTCGCGGCGGTAGTCCTGGGCGGAATCGGCAACCCGTACGGGGCGATCGTTGGAGGGATGGTGATAGGGATCACCGAAGAAGTTTCGACCGCGTTCATCCCTACGGGCTATAAACCGGCGGTGGCCTTCATCATCATGATTCTCATGCTGATAGTGAAGCCAACCGGATTGCTGGGGAAGAGGCGATAATGGATACACTCATTGGAATCATCAATTACGTTGTCTTCTTTGCCATCACCGCAGGTACTTATGGAATTCTTGCACTCGGGCTTAACATTCAATGGGGGTATACCGGCCTGTTCAATATTGGAATCGCTGGCTTCTACGCACTAGGAGCTTATGCCGCAGCCCTGGTCTCCGGTCCACCACCAAGCGCATGGGACGGTCGGATTTTCGGGGGATTTGAGCTGCCTTTTCTCGCTGGATTGCTGGCTGCGGCCGTTGTTTGCGGAATTGTCGCTTTCCTAATTGGCATTCCCACTCTGCGTCTCAGATCGGATTATCTCGCGATTGCCACGATTGGGATCGCGGAGACGATTAGATTAGTGCTAAAGAACGAGTCCTGGCTTACAAACGGCGTGTGGGGGCTTCAGCAAATCCCTTCACCGTTCTATGATCCGATCCACGGAGGAGTCAAGGCATTCTTGGGCAATCACCCTGATTTACAGGGATGGATACACGGCCTGTTTTCCAGAGCATATAACTGGTTTTATCTCTTTTTGGTTCTTGCCATTCTTTTTGTCCTCTATCTTATTGTAGAACGACTCGTGCACTCCCCTTGGGGACGCGTGTTAAAGGCGATCCGCGAGGACGAGGATGCCGTTGCGATGTCCGGCAAGAACACCTTCTCCTTCAAGCTACAGGCGCTCGTGCTGGGGGCGATGATCATGGGGATCGGTGGCGGCGTATATGCCTACTACGCTCGCTTCATCTCGCCCGCCTCGTTCAAGCCTCTCTACGGAACCTTTCTCGTATGGGTGATGCTGATCTTAGGAGGAAGTGGGAACAACAGAGGGGCTATTCTGGGGAGCTTTGTCGTATGGGGAATCTGGGCAGGGACCGATTT
>JAUWOJ010000063.1 GCA_030612175.1 Candidatus Bipolaricaulota bacterium
GAATGGGTTAAAGGCAAAGACTACTTACTGCCTAAAGTCATTTAACCGCAGAGGGCGCGGAGATCGCAGAGGAAGGCATGTTCTTTGTTTACAAACAAACCATAATATTATTGTGGAGAACACACAAAGAGGATTTCCTTAGCGATCTCTGCGTCTTTGCGAGAGGCCAAGCTTTTTATCTCGCCCGTTCGTTTCTTCTTTCACTGTTCTCGACTGCCGACTATCTTTTCACCCGTCACTCATTACTCATCACACATTACAGTTTTCAGTTTTCAGTTCGCTCTTCCTTGCTTAACCAATTGAACGAATCAAACCAATCAACTAATCAACTTGTCTTTTCTCGGCTCTCGGCTATGTTTTCAGTCTTTCTCTGGGCTACCTTGCCTTAAGCGCGAGGAACCCTAGTTATGAGTGAAATGCGGCCTCTATGGCCGGTGAATTGGAGGCCATGGTTCAGGCAAAGGTTGCGGAAGCCCTTCGTAGATTGGACAATGCAAACTATACCTTAACTAAAGGGCAGTGAAAGGAGAGCTTATGGACAGTAGTAGGAGAAAAGCTTCCGTCTATCTCGCTCTCCTTTTCGCGGTCCTTGCTTGGGGGCTGTCATTTCTGGTAATCAAGAATGTAGTTCAAACAGTTCCTGTCTTCAGTCTGCTTTTTCTCCGTTTTGCAGTAGCCTCGGCTTTGCTCGGAACCTTTGCGGCAATAAAGGGAGAGTTACGTCTTCCCCGCCGAGAGCTGCTAGTCCTGGCTGGCTTGTCATTTCTTAGTCCAATTGGCTATTTCCTGTTTGAAACATTTGGCGTTGTGTACACTCAACCCAGCCATGTCGCAGCGATCTTAGCCGCCATCCCTACAGTCGTCTTACTGATTTCCATCTTGTCGCATCAGGAGCGCGTAACCCGCGGCAAAGTGATGGGGATTCTCATTGCTTATATCGGGATCTTTCTGTTAGTTGTTTCGGGGGGCGCCGAACAGGGGGCGAGCGTGCAGGGTGACGTTCTCGTTCTTGGCGCGGTCCTTTGCGCGGGGATACGAACTGTTATTGTGAAAGATGTCCTTGGGCGCGTTACCGCGCTGCAACTTACATTCTACCAATTCTTCTTTTCGTTGTTCGTTTTTGGCCCGCTTGCTATAACCGAACAGGGGTCCTGGCACTTACAGGTTACTCCGGCGACTGTGCTGGAAATCCTGTTCCTGGGCGTTCTCTGCTCTGCTGGCGCCTTCTTTGCCCTACACTACGCCCTTACTTATCTGCCAGCCACTAAGGTTGCCACTTCCACAAACCTCATTCCAATCATTACTCTGTTCGCGGAGATGCTTCTCATGGGAACTAGTCTCACCCTTCTTAAGGGACTCGGAGTGGCGACAACGATTATTGGCGTAACGCTAACACAATTCAGTGGCCGCTACAGACGAACGCTGGCATTGACAATCGAGGAGGGTTAAGTGAAACGCGTTGTTGATCTCCTTGCCGCTAGCTGGGAAAAAGTGCGACTTCATCCCGTGCAATCGCGCGCCGTTATTCGCCTTGCCTATCCAGTTGCCCTAGGGATGCTTTCTATTACTTTGCTCAATGTAGTCGATACGGCGATGCTCGGCCGACTGGGTTCAGTTCCTCTTGCCGCCGCAGGCATCGCTGGTGTTGGTTACTTTGCTATTGTGTTCTCTATAGCAGGTATCGGTATTGGCGTTCAAACACTTGTATCCCGTCGCTATGGAGAGGGAAATCACGGGCACTGTGGCGAGGTACTGAACGCAGGCTTGCTGCTGGCCTTGATCGCCGGGACTCCGCTTCTTGTTGCAGCGCCCTGGATTGCAGAGGCCGTTTCCCCTTTATTGTCCTCCGACCCAGAAGTAATGCTCCTGGGGAAGATGTATCTACGATATCGCTTCCTTGCCGCACTGTTCCTGTTGACTAATCAGGTATATGTTGGTTTCTTTAATGGAATTGGTCACACCAAACAACAGATGATCTCTGCTATCCTAATCACTGCTACCAATATTCTCTTTGATTACTTGCTGATTTTTGGTCACGCTGGCTTCCCACAGATGGGGGTGGTTGGGGCAGCTGTAGCATCGGTAATCGCGACTGGAACAGGAATAATTTACTTCACACTAGTTGGTATACTAGGACCCTATCGAGCAAGATATCATCTTTACCGGGGCATCAGGTCGGCCCTCTCCTGGTTTGGCCCTATCTTTCGGCTGTCTTTACCCGTAATGGGGCAACGCATCCTATCTCACGGAACATTCTTCATCTTCTTCTCCATTGTCTCTCGCATTGGAATTGCCGAGCTGGCGGCAACTAACGTACTCCGCTCTGTAATTGGCCTTTCTCTCATGCCAGCAATCGGGATTGCTGTTGCTGCGGCAAGCTTAGTTGGCCAGAACTTGGGCGCTAGGGAACCGGATAAGGCACAAGGATTTGCCTGGGAAGCGGCAAAGCTAGCGGCATATCTGATGGGCGCCATTGGGATCCTATTCGTCGCGATTCCAAGGCAGATCTTCCTGGTTTACACTTCTGATGCGGCTGTGATTTCTTTAGGGCGGCTCCCGTTGATGTTGCTTGGTGTGATCCAGGCATTTGGTGGAATTGGCGTGGTTCTTGGTAGGGCATTACAGGGAGCAGGAAACACTCGTTTTGTTATGCTTGCCGAGCTTGTGGTCTGTACCGTCTTGTATCTTCCCATAGCCTATTTCCTCGGAGTGAAGCTGGGTCTGGGAATCGCGGGAGCGTGGTCAGCGGAGCTTGTGTACTGGCTTTTTCTTGCGGTAGTTATGAATTGGAAATTCCATCAAGGTACGTGGAAACATATCAACCTATAGCGTACAGCCTTTCGGCATGCGTAGATGAAATGAGAGCGAATTGAAATGGAGTTCGTGCATTGGCGAAACAGCATAAGCGATAATGGCATTTCGTATGTGTCTGTTGTTTCTCATGCATAGAGCAAACTATAATCAAATAACAAAACTAGGAGACAAGGAAGATGATATCAATGAGACTACGTGCTTTTCTGCTTTTGCTTGTGTTATTCCTCTCTGGTTGTGCATTATCTCTAAATCAGCCAGCCATGGGGCCAGATGGAACAATCGCCGTTTTTCTCGATGAGAATAGCACCTATGACTTTCTGCTTGAGGGTGGAATACTCACTCTTCTGAACGATGATGGTACTACACAGATTGAGAGAGCAGACCCCGCTATTCCAGCCAGTGCCCTTGATTGGTCGCTAGATGGTGCTGAACTCTTGTTTGGAGAGACTGAGCTTGGCGGCGAGTGGGGCGCGCCAAGTGCTTGGAACCTATGCGTAACAGGCCCGTGGGAAGGCTCTGAGCCTCTGACCTTGCTTAGCTCAGTGGAGCCAATAACAAACGCGGCGTTCACCGCGGAGGGTGATGTTACATATCTAGTCTTTGATGAGGAAGAATCTGGCGCGCTTATGCTCCTTGACCGCGCAGAAAATACCCAGACCTGTCTGCTCCGTAACGTTCTTAGCTATCAGCCGGCAGCTTCTAAGCTCTCTCTTACGGTTATTCAGTTGGATGAGAGCGAAGGGTTCCCCAAAGCATGCGTCTCTACCTATGTGGTTGCTACAGGAGAAATGAAGCCGATTGCTTCCTTCTTCCTTACCATGCAAATGGAAGAGATCCTTGTTACGCTAGGGTGCTTTCTCTGGGATGTGGATTCCTCGGGAACCTGCTTAGCTCTAGCGCTTTACGATCAACTCCTTATTGACCCTGAGGTGGAGGTCGATGCACCCTCTCTTTACCTAGTAGACACGATAGAAGAAACAGGCAGGAGAATTGCCCTGCTCGCCGTAATGCCTGCTTTCTCCCCGGACGGTTCACTCCTTGCTTACGTTAGTGTGGAGGATGAACAGGACTCAGCTGTGTATCTCTACAACCGGGAAACAGAAGAGAAAGACAAGGTTCTCAATAGTGATGGAGCAGTTGCCTTGTTCTGGATTGACGAGAGAACACTGGGGATTACCTTTGAGACTGATGATGAGACCTATCAACTGATGAAGATGCTTCTTGATACGGGAGAGCTACTGCCACTAGCAGATTTATGAGAGGACCCAATCCGTGCATTACATGATTAAAATCATGGAATGCTAGTGGAATCTTTCGGTCGCACGTAGTTTCCGTAAGATCGCCCGCCACGATCTTGATCGCGACGGGCTTTCCTACTTCAAGAGAAGGTGTTGCTTAGGTGGTGTGGTTGAGGGTGAGTTTGCTTTGCAGGATATCCACAATTCGCTGGAGAAGTCGCTCATTCGTCTGGAGAGTAGCTGTTATTGAGTACTGTTGTGCTTTGGTTCGCATTGCAGAAAATTCCCTTGTACCAACTTTCTCTTCCCGGTAGCCAAACCGCTTGTATAACTCTCTGAACTGTTGCTGGTGTATTCCTTCGCCCCGTGGGGCGATTCTTATTATCATCCTTTGCCGAGCTACGTTGCCTTCCCCACCTGGCTCGCTCAAGCGTCTGGCGACAAGCCCCCTCAGGTTACTGCGTAAGATGTCCCCCTGCTTGGCAGTGAGAATTGTTCTTAGTTCGTCTACCGCATTTTGGGCATTCTCCCTCAGGGCGCCTAAACTGTCTTCTATCTGAGTGCGAAATGTTTCTAGCCTTGCGTCAAGCTTCTCCGCGCCACCAGGGAATCGGAGCATCTCCCGGGCAAATGCTTCCCTTTTTCCCGAAATCGTGTTCGCTTCATCAAGGATGCCAACGAGAATATCGTGTATCTGCTGCATTTGACCAGTAGTCAGTTCCAATCTATTTATAAGTATGATCAGCGCTAGATTGGCTTCGCTTCCCTCTGCATAGCCTTCTACCTGGGCGCTTGCCGGCAGCGCAGCACATAACCCCATGATTACAACAACTAAGATCGTAAAGGTAGATTTTCTCACGGCGTACCTCCTGTGCTATTTGCCTAAATCCTATAGCATAGTTGTGAAGGAGTTATTGTGAGATTGTGTTAACCTTGTGAAGAAACCTATTGCTTGTCCTAGCTAATTCCCCGTAATAAAGCCTGCAAACCTCTCATGTGTCTTCTGCGCGCACAGAGATCTGTCGCGCAAAGGCAGCGGCAGTTTCCAATTCAGGCACACTTGGATAACCGCGCCCAACTAATCCCAGGGTATCCCAGCTTCGCCCTTTGCAGCTAAAACGACCCAACACCTCTCCGCCCTTTTTCCCAACACATTTTGCCAGCCAGTCAAGCTGATTTGGCCTGAAGCCATAGGTTCCAAATAGAGCAACCTTTATCCCAGCAAGGCTCGATAGGTTGCTCAAGAACCGCCGCAATGAGCGCGCAGGCCGATTTGCATAGACTCCGCTTCCGAGAAACAGGAGTTCAACACCCTCTAAGTCCGTAAGCTCCCCCAGGACGCTTCATCTCGATACCTACTTCTTGAGCCATCACTTTGGCGACTTTGCGCGTGTTCCCTGTCAGCGACGAGTAAATCAAGGTAGTGTTCATATAGATTTCCTCCTCAAAATTGCCAGCAACAAACAGGTTACCTGTTGTTGATATCCTTCAAGGCGATTGTCGGTCTTCTTCTGTGCAGGCAGATCAGGCCTTGTTTTCCCCCTCCGTTAACATAGACATCCAATCCATCCTTAATATAGAAGTGCGTTACCCAAGAATCAGAGAACCGGACTTCCTGCTGTTCTAACAACACCCGGTTAAATCGATCCCCTAATTCTGCGTCAAATGGGAGATAGAGTACTTTGCTTGCTACCATGTCAGCATAGAAATGCGTGCCATAAGAGAGTTCCGGGGAGAATGATTTCGTGGCCATCTCCACAATAGCACATGCGCCTATGATTTCCCCATATTGCACGGGTACCCCTAGTTGCGGATTTGAAGTTGCCCATCGCCCAGGTCCAATCAAAACATACTTCTCACCATTCAGCTGCTGGTCGATCTTTCCCACTCTGCGAGCAATTCCGTGGGCCTCGTTCCAGTAGTAAGTCAGAGGATCCACAAAGATCAAGTGCTTGATTCTCCTGTGTCTCCCATTTCCTAACACACGATTGCACACAAGGAGAGTTCTCTCGGCTGGAGATCGTGGAAGAGAAATCCGCCGATGTTGCGGTCGGCCACCAAGAGGCCTTGCCTGTAGCAAATAGAAGAGAGGAGCCACAGAACCATCTTCACTCAGCTGAAAATTGATGGCGAATTCGATATCAACTGGTAATCCAAACAGGTCCTGCAAACCGGA
>JAUWOJ010000021.1 GCA_030612175.1 Candidatus Bipolaricaulota bacterium
ATTTTGGAGTCGTAGATGCTGCCAATGTAATAAGGAAGATATGAATCGCTTGACAAGCCCTCTTCTCTTATTCGTTCAAACTCAGCCAACCCCGCTTCAGCATCTTCCTGTTGCAGCAGGTAAGCATTTACTAACGGACGATTGATCTTTATGTCGGCTTGCGCTAGTGTCTCCTGGTACCAATCGTTGAATCGTTCGCTCGAAAGCTGCGCAATGTAATCATCGCGGACTTGGTCTTTCACTCCCTCCAATGTAGGTGTACTGGCTGCTTGGCGGTCAACAAGCTGAATGATATGGTAGCCATAATTGGTCTTCACTGGCTCGCTGATTTCTCCCTTTTCCAGCGCAAAGGCCGCTTCTTCAAACTCAATAACCATCTGCCCGCGAGAGAACCAACCCAGATCCCCGCCTTCATCTGCCGTACCGGTATCAATTGAGTATTCCTTGGCTAGTTCAGCAAAGCTCTGCCCTAGGGCCACTTCTTCCAGTACTTGGTTTGCTGTGTCTTCATCCTGGACCAGGATGTGTGACGCGCGTATTTCTTCCTCTGTTTCATAGGCCAAGATATCGTTCTCGAAATAGGAGCGAAGTTCCCCTTCTGTTGGTTCGATACTGCCAACAACACGTTCACGCAAAGCTTCATTACGCAACTGCCCTCTTATGCTATCTCGGTATGTTGCCTTATATTCGTCGAGGGTTCTCCCCTGGTTCTGGAGGATGGAAGAAAGTTCGTCTTCGCTGATATCGTAGCTTTCAAGAAGGGAATCATATTCGGAGGCATACAGTGAATCTAACTCTGCCTTGGCAATCTTAATGCCATAGCGCTCTATCTCTTGATCAAACAGAACCTCGCGGATCAGACTCTGCATTGCAGAAGCCTGAACTTGAATGCGAAGCAACGCACCGCTTGCGCCTGATAGAATCGCGCTTATGTCTTGGCCGATCTGTCTGTAGTACTCTTCATATTGATTGAGTAGGTCTGTTGAAGCCTGCTCGAATGCCGTACTGGAGATCGTCGTCCCGTTTACTGTGGCGGGTACCTCCACGTCGTAATCCCCAGGAGACGTGCTGTTCGTAGCTCCGAAGCGTTGCAGAGAGTAAAGAGCTACACTTCCTACAGAAAAGGCTACAACGATTGTCCAGATAATTGCTTTTCGGTACCGTGCAAAGAAACGTTCCATTCCTAAGTCACTCCTTTAAGTAGGGATCAAGATCCACTAATACTACCTAGATTCGAGCAGATGAACAAGGACGCGTATCTGCCAGCCCGCTTGCCGCAATCATTGCACAGGGACGAGGTGATTAATCCCTGCGGGGGTAACGCGGACGAACCTCAAAGCAGATTACAGCTCTCTTCTTCCTCTATAACAACAGTATTGAAAGCGGGCAAGAAGTAGAGATCCACCCCACTTGGAGCCGGGTACCCACGGGCAATGGCAACAGCTTTCACAACGTGATTCACTGCCCGTGGACCAATTACTCGGAGTTGCGGTCCCCATACTGGCGGATGCCATAAGCAATGGCTCCTACGGTTGCTTTGGGATTAGATTTGGACGACAGCTTTAGCATCTCCATCCTTCCTCCTCCAGCAGATGCTTATCTAGCGCTCTCCGTAAACTGTGTCTGACGGACTACATTGACCTTGATTTCTCCGGGATAATCTAGCTCCTCTTCAATGGTCCGAGCAATATCGTAGGCAAGTTTTGCTGCTACTTCGTCACTTGCTCGCTCTGGCTGTACCATTATTCTCACTTGGCGGCCGGCTTGCAGTGCGTAAGCTGCTTGTACGGCAGGGAATGATTTGCAGATTCTCTCCAGTTCATGCAACCGTTCAATGTAACGATCAAAGGTCTCTTGCCTGGCTCCTGGCCGTGCTGCCGACAGAGTATCCGCCGCCTGGATTATGACATCAAGGATCTCACTGATTTCGATATCCTCATGGTGGGCTGCGATAGCGTGCACTACTTCCTTGCTTTCACCATAACGACGGGCAAGATCGGCGCCTATTGGGGCGTGTGGCCCATCTACGTCGTGATCGATTGCTTTTCCTATATCGTGCAGAAGGCCAGCTCGTTTAGCGCTAGAGGCATCGAGCCCTAGTTCCTCGGCGATCATCTTTGCAATCCAACTCACTTCCAAAGAATGGGATAGCTGATTCTGACCATAGCTTGTTCGATACTGCAGCCTTCCAAGCAACGCAGCTAGTTCGGGATGCAGGTCAATACCCAAATCGAATGCTGCTTTCTTCCCCTCGTCTCGGACGTGTTCAGCTAGCTGCGCTTTGGCTCGCTGCACCTTCTCTTCAATCTGTGCGGGATGAATACGTCCATCCTCAATCAGGCGCACAAGTGCAATTCTTGCCGTCTCGCGCCTCAGCGGATGGAAACTTGATAGAATCACCATTTCAGGCGTATCATCGATAAGTAGTTCCACTCCGGTCAGTGCCTCAAAAGTCTTTATGTTCCGTCCTTCACGACCGATAATCCTTCCCTTGAAGTCTTCAGAAGGGAGGGGAACAGAACGAACTGCATTCTCCTCAATGTATTCAGCTGCATAGCGCTGAACAGCAGTAGCAATGATCTTTGCAGCTCGCTGCTTAGCTTCTTCTTTGCTCCTTTCCTCTATCTCCTTCACTTTGAGGGAAAAAAAGCGCTGTGATTCGGCTTCAACCAGCTTCAGTAGATGCGTCCGTGCCTTCTCCTGGCTCCAATTAGCAGTTGTCTCTAGCTGTGCCTTTTCCTCTGAAAGTAATTTAGCTCCAATCTTCTTCAGTCGCTCTAATTCTTCTTCGTCTTGCCGCAAGGAATCTTCTATCTTTTCAAGATAATTCGACTTCTTTCCGAGGCGGTCTTCCTTCCGCAAGATACGTTCCTCCATTCGAACCAGTTCTTCATCTCGTCTTTTCCCTCGTGCCTCCTGTTCTTCTCGTAACTCCTGGATCCTTTGCCGTGCTTCAAGCAGTTTCTCATTCTTCAGCTGTTCCGCTCTTTCCTGTGCCGCGGCAAGCAGCTTCTCTACTCGCTTGCTCCGATTGATGCTTCCAACCATGTACCCTATGGCGATTGCGGCAATCAAAGCCATCCCGCTACCGATATATCCAATAACCATTACTTGTCACTTCCTTTTCCCCATAGAAGTAAATGCGCTTTACGTTGCTGGTATTATAACCGGTTCGTTCGATCCGCGTGCAAAGCTGCGGGAAGAAAGAAAAGGCTGAAGAATAGGCTAGAGCCGATACCAAGAAGCGCTGAGATACCAAGAAACCGCAATCCTGGGGTGCGTGCCAGAAACAAGCTCCCAAACACAAGCATAGTTGTGAGGGAAGTAACGATAACAGCGACCGCCGTGTGTGTTTCTGCGCGCACGATTGCACCCCTTGGTTGAATTGAACGCTCCTCCAAGTAACGGTGAAGGATATGAATTCCATTATCGATACCGATACCAATCAGAAGTGGTGACACAGCGATATTGATAAAATTGAACTTGATCCCCAGCAGTCTCATTCCCCCAAGCATACAAATGTACCCCAGAATAAGAGGCGTGCTGGCAAGAAAAGCATGTATTATGCTGCCAGTACTGCGCCACAAAATGATGGCAATGAGCAGAATAGCTAGAAGTGTTGATCGCCAAAAATCGCTTTTCATGTATTTCTCGAGTGCGATGCTCAGTTTGGGCATACCAAAGTAGCGACTCGAGAGAGAAGAAGCAAGGGCATCAAATTCCTCCAGGTTATCGTCCTCATGGAGGGCTTCACTCATCCTGGCATAGATAATAAACTCACCGCTAGGTGTCAGGTACCGGGCCCGAATTCCTTCTGGTAACTCAGCCAGTATGTCTCGTAGAAGAGTTTCCACGGGGGGAAGTTCGCGAAGTTGCCCCAGGTTTACATCGAGTCTGGATAACACCTCGTTTAATGCGTAGATTTCATTTTGCGTCTTCTCGATATCAAGCTGTGCAAGTTCGTCCTGTATTTGTCTTAGCTGGGTTTGGATTTCGTTGCTGGCAAGGGTGATATTCTCCATGCCATTCAGCGTAGCCGCATACTGTATAAATCCAAATTTCGCGAGTAATGTACGCACTTGGATAAGGGAAGCAGCGCGGTTTTCTAGATTACGGTCCAAAAAATCAAGTTGATTGAGATAAGTGCCAAGGTCCAAATTACTTAGGATGTCTTGCTGTTCAGAGAGATTCGGAGGAAGGAGATCCTTGGCTGAATCTACTCCCTGCACAAGGTCACTGTGGCTTAGGTTATCAAGCAGCCTTGCCAATTCATTCTCTGACGAGGCAAGAAACGTGAAGTAATTGCCTATCTTTGTGTCATCAGCAACAAAGTTCTGTATGATCTCGTCCTGAACCCTGTGGCTCTCTGTGTCCGGGATAATGTCTGAGCTTACGAATTGAAACGAGGTGTGAACCGCTTGAAAGGCCATAAAGAGAGCAAGGACGATGGTGGCAACGAAGATAATACGCCATTTCCCCGTCAAAGCGCGAAAAAAAGGACCCAGAAATCGAGAGTAATTAACTGCAGGTGTGCGGTACTGAAAGCGAGGAATATAGTGCGATAGAGAAAGAAGACTAGGAAGAACGAAAAGTGTACACAGAAAAGCAATAACAACCCCCATGCTGGTGATTGCCCCCATCTCAAACATCGCGCGTGATCGCGAAAATAAAAGACAGAGAAAAACCAGGGCAGTTGTAGCCGCAGCCCAGAATGACGCGTTCCCTTTGCGTAGGATAGCTGTATGAAGGGCTGAATCAAAAGGTTCACCTTTTCTCCGCTCTTCCGTGTAACGTGAAACGAAGTGAATTCCGTAGTCAATCCCCAACCCAAGAATAAGCGCGGGAAGGAATGTTGTAATTAGATTAAATCCACCCATCGCGAATTTGGCCCATGCCATTGTCAATACCAGGCCAATAACGAGAGGAATAACGGTAATAATCGTGTAGAAGAGCGACCCAAAAGCAAGAAGGAGAACAACAAATACGCCTACGGAAGAGATTACGGTTGTCAACTGCATATCCCTATTTACTACTGCGTTAGCAGAAGCCACGAATGCGTATGTGCCCGTAATTCCAACTTTGACACCTAGTTGCTCTAGATCGATTCGCCCAAGTTCCTCGCTCAAGATCCGCATTACCTGGGTACAGTAATGAGTACCCTGTTGAGAAGGGAACCGTGGCTGTACAGTCATTAGCAACATCTTGCCATCACTAGAGACAAAAGCCTGGGGCGCTCGCTCGACTCTTGTCGTGGGAACAGCAAAGATCTCAGCCAAGCCTTCCACCGCATCTATAATGGCTGGAAAAGTCTTGATTCCATCAAGGGATTCCAGGATAGCTTGATTGAGTTCTATCATCTGTTGTAGCTCTTCTTCGACAGCGCTAATGTTGATCGCATAAGCTGTCTCTGAATCAGTACCGTACAGAGTCTCTTCAAGACTCCTATTGATGTCTTCATAAAGATAGCTAGGATCAGTGGAAGGAAGGAGTGAAAGCTCCTCTGTAGCGATTGTCTGTCGGGCAAGGGAAACGCTTGCCTCGATGCGAGAAAGCTTATCGCTATCCAATGTGTAAAGGAGAAGGTATTGGTCGGGGATCTTTGGTGAAGGTTCTATGAGATAGGTTACTTGAGTGAATTCTGGATTCATGCGTAGCTGTCTTGCTATTGTAGCTGCTGCATCTCCAAGCAGATCCTCTCCTGCCAGTACAAGCTCGTCGGGCTCCAGGGCGGTCAGCAGGAGAGTAATGTAGTCACTCTGAGCAAGGTATGTCTCATGTTCACGATATTCATTGATTAGTGGATCATTCTCTGGAAGCAGATCAAGATAGGAAGTACGGATTGGCAGCTCACGAACATAGTAACCAGCAACGCCTGTAAGAACTAAGACAAGGAGAAGAACTAACCAGGCGTGATGACGGGTGATACCAAAGACAAGCTCTAAGATCCTGTTCCCGATTGAGTTCATCGTAATGACATTCTTGAACAGTCGATTACTTGCTTTCCTCGCTAGGACTCGAGACAGTAACTGCGTAACCGACCAGTTTAGCAGTCAAGCGAACGTTCTGTCCTCCCTTTCCAATAGCGAGTGATAGTTCGTTGTCTGGGATGAGGACATAAGCTTTGCGTGTCTCCTCATCTAGTTCAACTGAGAGAACCGAGGCCGGTTCTAGACTGTTTTGTAGGAGTTGTCCAATGTCATCCGACCATCGGATAAGATCGATCTTCTCACCGTTCAGTTCTCTGGTGACAACTCTTATCCGTGTTCCACCCGCTCCTACACAAGTTCCTATCGGATCTACATTTGGATCAAGTGACTCAATTGCAACCTTACTACGACGACCGGCCTCACGGGCAATCTTGCGAACAACTAGCGTTCCATCCTCTATTTCGGGAACCTCCAGACGAAGGAGTTGGTGGACAAATTCTGGATGAGCACGTGAGATTAAGACACGAGGGTCCCCGTGTGTCTTTTCTACGCTTACTAGATAGGCGCGTAGTCTCTCGCCAGCATGATAGCGCTCGCCTGGTATACGCTCGCTATTCGGAAGAACTGCTTCTGCTTCTCCTAAGTTCACCCATACGTTCTTCCCTTCGAATCGGTGAATTGAACCTCCGATAATCTCTCCGATACGATGGCTGTATAATTCAAAAATGATTTCTCTTCGCTTCAAGGTGACTTCTTGCCGAATTGTCTCTTCTGCCTTTCTAGTAGCAATGCGTCCAAACTTTGCCAAGTCAATCTTTTTGCCATTGATAAGGATGTCCCCAGAGTGTTGATCGATTTCTACTTCCACATCTGCTTCTGTGTAGTATTGTTCTTTATACGCCACAGCGAGTCCTCGACGAATCGCCTCATACAAGTCTTCGCGGACGATTCCTTTGGCTTTGGCCATTTCTTCGAGTGCATCGATAAACTCAATATTCATCAGCTAGTCCCTTTCACGTTCCACATGATGAAAGCTAGAGACTTTCCGCAGGAACTCCCGCGATCAAGTTCTCCAAGCTTCCTTCCATTCCCTACGCAACGCTTGTATTATACGGTAGCGCAGAGATCTAGACAAATTCAGGAGGGACCATGGGACAGATTACGTTAATCGTAAATGAGGAACAGGTTGGTCTCCGCCTTGATCGCTATCTGGCAAGTAGACTAAGCGGTGTCTCTCGCACTCAGATTCAGCATGCAATTCGTTCCGGAGCTGCTTCTATCAATGGAAAAGCAGTTGCTCGGCCTTCATATCACCTCCAAACAGGCGAGCAAATCGTGTGGGAAACCTGTTCCAGGCAAGATCCTAGTCCGCCCTCTGTGCACATACCAATCATCTATGAAGATGAAGATATCATAGTGGTGGACAAGCCTACGGGTTTAACGGTACATCCCGGGGCAGGCGCGAATAAGCCTACGCTTGTGCAAGCGCTCCTTGTCAATCGAGAGCTCCCGTCAGATGGTAACCGAGACCGCCCAGGAATTGTGCATCGATTGGATAAGGATACCAGCGGGACAATTGTTATTGCAAAAACAACCTCTGCTCTTGAATCCCTACAAGAACAGTTTGCGACAAGGAAGGTCAAAAAAGTTTACCTGGCCAGTGTAAGAGGAGTGATTAGCGAAGCTAAGGGATTGATTGATGCGCCAATTGGACGTAACCCGGCTCATCCAACAAGAATGACAATCCGGCCACAGGGACGCGCAGCACAAACCGAATTCCACGTGCTCAAACGAACAGAGGATTCAACTCTCATCACAATCCTTTTACACACCGGGCGCACACATCAGATACGGGTACATCTCAACTATATTGGACACCCAATCATTGGCGATGTACTGTATGGAAAACCAGCGGAGCGCTTGTTGCTACACGCCTGGAGACTTGAGTTCACTCATCCTGCGACTGGGAAGCGGGCTCGCTTTGAGTCGCCAATTCCGCCACAGTTTCCCGATTATCAGTATTCTGAACTACTTTGGCCTGTATCGCGATTCGCAGATAATCAAGGGCGGCGAGATAGCTAGCGCCGATCGCTGTGTAGAGAACCTCCATTCTGCCAGGAAAGCGCAACAGAAGAAGGACCATACTGGCGAAGAAAAGAACCGCGGCGGCTTTCCCTGGGATACGCGCTCCTTGGATGATGCCAGCACGCCAGTGAACGACTATCCCACCAACGACAAGCCCTGCTTCTGGAATAAGAAATAGTATTAGGGCAATTGATGGAATCTCGCTGCGAACGGCAAGTGACGCAAGAAGCGCGACATAGAGGGCTTTATCAACAAGTGGATCAAGTGCCTTTCCCGTTGCCGTAATCTCTCCTCGGGATCGTGCTACCATCCCATCGAGAACATCTCCCGCACAAGCAACGAGAAAAAGCGCTAGTGCTACTTCTCGCTGATCCAGAAAAAGAAAGCAGATTACTGGCGCGATAAGCACTGCGCGTGCAATTGTAATCTTGTTGGCAAGAGACACAATAATACCAGTTTAACACCTTGACAACTGCCAGACAAGCCTTTCTTGAACATACACAGTGAGACTCGGTACAATGATTCATCTACAAGTAAGGAGAGATAGGATGAAGAAACAAGTGTTAATTATGGGTGCTGCGGGGCGAGACTTTCATAATTTCAATGTTCACTTCCGTGATAACCCTAATTATGAGGTCGTTGCATTTACAGCTACGCAAATCCCTGATATCGAAGGGCGGGCATACCCTCCGGAACTTGCGGGGAGACTATACCCGCAAGGGGTTCCCATTGTATCCGAGAACGGACTAACCGCCCTAATAAAAGAGAAAGCTATTGATCTCGTCGTGTTTGCCTATAGCGATGTCTCTAACCAGTATGTAATGGAACGGTCAAGCTTGGTCAATGCCGCTGGCGCCGACTTTGTCCTTTTGGGAACTAAATCAACCATGATCAAGTCGCAAAAACCACTTATCTCAATTACTGCTGTCCGCACCGGGTCGGGCAAGAGTCAAACAGCAAGACGAGTATGCAACATTCTTAAGAACAAAGGGAAAAAGCTTGCTGTGATCCGCCACCCGATGCCATATGGAAATCTAGCCGAGCAGGAGTGGCAGCGATTTGGGACCTATGAAGACCTGGACCGCCACAAGTGTACAATCGAAGAACGAGAGGAATACGAACCTCACATTGACAATGGGACAGTTGTCTATGCCGGAGTAGATTACGAGAAGATCCTGCGTAAGGCAGAAGAAGAATCGGATATCATCATCTGGGACGGTGGAAATAACGACTTCTCTTTCTATCAACCCGATCTCTCTATCGTTGTACTCGACCCACATCGCGCAGGTCATGAACTTCTTTACTATCCAAGTGGCGTGAATGTGCGCACTGCAGACATTGCCATAATAAACAAGGTAGACACCGCATCGCTCGACGACATCCGATTCGTGCGTCAGAACATAATGACACTGAATCCAACTGCAAGGATCATTGAAGCTGCCTCACCAATTAGCGTTGATGACCCGGCAGTCATCCAAGGCAACCGCGTACTGGTAATCGAGGATGGACCTACGCTTACCCACGGCGGGATGCCGTATGGAGCAGGGACAATTGCAGCACAACGACTCGGGGCAAGAGAGATTGTCGACCCAAGGCCGTACACGGTTGACTCAATTACTGCGACCTATAAGAAATATCCAAAGATTGGGCGTCTTCTTCCGGCAATGGGTTACGGGAATGAGCAGATCAAGGACCTGCAGGAAACAGTAGACAACGTTCCCTGCGACGGAATTGTGATTGGGACACCAATCAACCTAGGCCGACTGCTTTCATTCAAGGTTCCATTTACTCGAGTGTATTATGAGCTTCAGGAGATTGGGTCTCCTACCCTTACTGCCCTGCTGAAGGAGTTTTAGTTTAGAGTGAGATTGCAGATCAATCTTATTCTCCAGGTCTATGATAGCCTTACGTAGAATGGCTACGGATTGCACTTAGTACTCGTTCCGGAGTGAATGGGGTTTTCGTCAGTCGTACTCCAACAGCGTCATAGATGGCATTAGCGATCGTAGGGATTGGGCCATTGATCCCAATCTCCGCGATTGACTTGGCACCCATTGGTCCGGTTGGCTCATAGGAATCGAGAAGTGTTATATCAATTGGCGGAATGTCAAGCGCCCCAAGGATCTTATAATCAAATAGCGTGGCATTCTGTACCCGTCCAGTTGGGCTGAACAACATCACCTCGCTAAGCGCGTAACCAATCCCATTAACCAGTGCTCCTTCGATCTGTCCTTGTGCCATCTTCGGGTTGATCACGGTTCCACAGTCAACTACAGCCACATAATCAACAATCTTCACAAACCCTGTCTCTGTGTCTACTGCTACCTCAGCGAAACTAGACATAAATGGAGGAGGTGACTGGTCCTGCACGCATGATGCCATAGCGCCAATTTGAAACTGGTCCGCCTGATACATAGCGCGTTGGCAAGCCTCAGCAAGGGTTACGCTACGTCCGTCAATTGAAATGACTTGTTCATCCTTAATAGCAAGGCTTGTGATGTCACTTTCGAGCATTGCAGCGGCAACTTCCACGATCTGTCCACGCACTTCTTCTGCTGCCCGCTTGACTGCTGTTCCTGAGACATAGGTAGTTGAGGAGGCATATGCTCCTACGTCAAAAGGGGTGAAATCCGTATCGGAAGAGTAAACAATCACCTTGGATAACGGCACACCAAGGACCTCGGCGGCAATCTGCCCAAGAATTGTATCTGACCCTGTGCCAAGATCAGTAGCCCCGACAAGAAGGTTAAATGAACCATCTTCATTCATTTTGATCGTCGCGGCACCCATATCAACTTGGGCAATCCCCGAACCTTGCATATGGATCGACATGCCAAGTCCGTGTACCCAAGACCCGTTACGAGTGCGCGAGCCTCGTTTCTTGGCCCAACCGATCCGTTTTGCCCCTATTTCGAGACAACGCTCCAACTCACAGCTATTGATCGTTTGAGCGACACCTTCCCTTCCTTCACCTATTTCCTCAAAGATCGGTGATGATTCTCCGCAGCGAATATGATTACGTCTCCGGAGCTCTATCGGGTCCAGTCCAAGTTGTCCGGCTAGTTCATCCATCGCTACTTCTAATGAGTAATAACCCTGTGTTGCACCATAACCACGGTATGCCCCAGCAACTGGAAGGTTTGTGTATACAGCTTTCCCAGAAAAGCGAACATTCTTTGCTTTGTTATACAGTGGAAGTGTCTTTGAACCAACATTAGACAGTACGGTTAGGCTATGAGAACCGTATGCCCCTGTGTTGGAAAGAGCTTCCATTTCAATTGCATGCAATACCCCATTTCTCTTTGCTCCAAGCTTGACACGAATTCGCATTGGATGCCGCGTCCGCGTTGAGACAAATTCTTCCTGTCTGGTAAGCTCGATCAGCGCCGGTCGGTCGGTGCGCAGGGTAACCAATCCGGCCAAATCCTCAAGGAGAACCTCTTGTTTCACCCCAAAAGAGCCCCCTATTCGCGGCTTGATCACGCGAATTCGATGAAGCGGTATCCCAAGCACGTAAGAAACAATTCTTCGGACGTGAAACGGGACCTGGGTACTTGTGCGTAGCACGAGCCGTCCATCCTCGTCCAGATAGCTCAACACTACGTGCGGCTCAATCGGAGTATGTTGAGCGTACTGTGTCTCGCAAGTTGTTTCTACTATAAAATCGGATTCGGCAAACCCCTGCGTGACGTCGCCAACGTTGATGTCTATCTTGGCCGAGATGTTCCTTGCCGGATCGAAGATGCCACTGGCATCCTTTTCATCATGAATTATCGCTGTTTCTAGCGCAGTTGCTGCATCAACTGATAGCACCGGCGGAAGTTCTTCGTAGTGTACTTCGATCTCCTTCAGCGCTTGTAGGGCAATCTCCTCTGTTTCCGCGGCAACAGCAGCAACACGATCGCCTACAAAACGAACTTTGGTGTCAAACATCCTCGTGTCGTAAGGGGAAGGCTCAGGGTATCCCTGTCCGGCAGTAGTATAGCGAGTACTGGGAGTATTCTTGCTGCTGAGAACACACATAACCCCTGGCAAGGACTCCGCTCTAGATGTATTGATCTCAGTGATCCTTGCGTGTGCATACGGACTGTGGAGAATCTTTACGTAAAGCATGTTCGAAAGATCAATGTCAGTGACGAATTTCGGCTTTCCTGTAACCAGTGCAATGCCATCAACTTTTCGTTCACTTCGCCCAACAATAGTAAATTCCTGTTTTCGTTGTTCACACATCGGCGCTTTTCCTCATCTTCTTGGCGGCTATCCTGATCGCTTCTATTTGTTTCACATAACCGGTGCATCTACAAAGGTTTCCGGAGATGCCTTCTTTGATCTCTTGATCGGTTGGATTAGGATTGTGAGCAAGAAGGTCAACAGCAGCGATCATCATTCCCGGGCTACAGTAACCACATTGCACAGCTCCCTGTTCCAAGAATGCTTCTTGTACAGGGTGAAGTTCGCCAGTCTTCTCCTGTCCTGCAAGTCCTTCCACGGTTGTTACGCAATGTCCATCGGCTTTAGCAGCAAGCACAAGGCACGAGTTAACGACACGACCATCTAGCAATACGGCACAAGCCCCGCAATCGCCCGACTCGCACCCTTTCTTTACTCCCTTGTACCCTATTCGCCTCAAGAGATGGAGTAAGGTGTCACCTGGAGTTGAATCAAGCTCCTGTTTCTTCCCATTCACGGTAAGGCAGATTCTCATTGGCTAGCTCCTGATAAGTGCGTACTCACACAAGTAAGGCATCGCTTGACTCCAGCATAGACCAGTTCTCTTCTGTAGTTACCACTAGCTCTTAGATCATTACGCACAAGCGTAGTTTCTCTCGCCATTTCCGCTGCTTGGCCAATCGATGTTTGACTGAGTTTTCTACCCAGCAGAACCTCTGCTACCTCAGGGAGCAGAGCCGCAAGTTGCGGTGTTCCACCAGCTGTAAGGCGCACGCTCTCACAATCACCATTTTGGGTTGAGATAAGGCAAGCACAATTGAGAATAGCAATATCAAACTTAGTTCTGCTAAATTTCATAAACGCTGCAGCCGTTCCATGAGCGTAAGCTGGTAGCAAAGCCTCTGTAATAATCGCCGGGGAAAGAAGCGCTCGTGAGGCGTAGAGGTCAGAGAGCGGAACCATTCGCGTAACACCGTTGTACAATGTAACCTGTGCCCCTAGCGCAACAAACAACGTGATTACGTCTGACCATGGATGAGCGCTGGCAAGCGTTCCCCCCATCGATGCCAGGTTGCGCAGAGAAGGAGCCCCAACTTGACGAAGCATTTCCACAACCACTCCCTGAAGGTAGTTGTTGAGAACTGGGGCCTCTACGATTTCGGTTAAGGTAGTCGTCGCGCCGATTGCTATCCCTTTATCCGTCTGTCTTACGTAGGATAAGGAGAGTTGGGAAAGATCAACAAGCGTCTCAATATCAGGAGATGAACTACGCACTAGATCGATCCCGCCCCCGATTACCCGTGCAGATCTGCCCTTTTCCTTGACCAGGCTCAATGCCATATCTAGTCCATCGGGTCTCACATACTCCCTTAGGTTACTAAGCGCCATCTTCCTCCCTATCTAGATATTATCCAACGTCCACAAAAGAGAAACAAGCTCAAATGCATCAACATCAATCAATCCGAGATCCGAAAGACGAAGCTGTGGGATTACAGGAAGGGCAAGCAGGGAAAATGTCATAAACGCGTTGTTTAGGTTACAACCACAGCTCTTTAAGGCCTGATGCAGCTGTTCCATTTGACGAGCCACGGCCTCCACTGGTTGGTCACTCATCAGTCCAGCAATCGGAAGAGTGATCGTCGCCTGTATCTGGCCCTCTCTGATTAAGCATACTCCTCCATTCATTGAAATAACCTGGTTTGCAGCAGTTGCCATCGCTCGCTTGTCCGTTCCCATGACGAGCAGGTTGTGGCTATCATGTGATACCGTGCTCGC
>JAUWOJ010000039.1 GCA_030612175.1 Candidatus Bipolaricaulota bacterium
TGGTCTTTTGGGTTGTTTGCTTTTCCCAATCAACTATTCAACCATTCAACTATTCAACTCGCCTTTTCTCGACTGCTGACTGTCTTGTCAGTTTTCAGGTCGCCCTTCCTTACTTAACCAATTGAACGAATCAAACCAATCAACTATTTCCCTATTTAACTGCTTCACCGTTTCTCTGTCTTTCACTGTTTTTTCGACTCCCGACTCCCGACTCTTGACTGCCGACTATCTTTTTAGTCTTTCTTTGGCTTAGCTAGATAGTCTTCGATGGCTAGCCTGAGTGCCTCCTCGGCCAGAGCCGAGCAATGCATCTTAATGGGCGGAAGACCATCCAGGGCCTCTGCTACTGCCTTATTAGATATCTTTAGCGCTTCTTCTATGGTCTTCCCTTTTACCATCTCGGTGACCATGGAGCTCGTAGCGATAGCTGCTCCACACCCAAATGTCTTGAACTTGGCATCTATGATAATGTCATCCTTTACCTTGATATAGAGTTCCATGATATCGCCACATACAGGATTTCCAACATGGCCTATTCCATCAGGGCTCTCCATCTCTCCGACATTTCTGGGATGTTGGAAATGCTCCATTACTCTTTCGCTATACAGTGACCGCAAATCTTCTCTTCTCTTCATTTCCCGCCTGGCTTATACAATGGTGACATTGCTCGGAGCTTGTTGACGATCTGGGGCAGCTTTTCTAGTACGTAATCTACATCTTTTTCCGTGGTTTCTTGGCCTAAGCTGAGGCGCAGAGAGCTGTGAGCTGACTCATGCGGGAGCCCTAACGCTAGTAGCACATGGGAAGCCTCTAAGACGCTCGAACTACAGGCAGAACCAGTGGAGGCCGCAATACCCACCAAATCTAAGTTGAGGAGAATCGATTCTCCTTCCACAAATTCTAGGGTCATGTTGACATTGTTGGGTAGCCTTTGCGTAGGATGACCATTTAGATGGACATGGTCAATGCGATGTAATATTCCGTTTATCAGTTTGTCGCGCAGGGTCTCCAGCCGGTCTTTCTCCTGTCCCATCTCCTGTTGAGCAAGTTGGCAAGCCTTTCCAAATCCTACTATTCCTGGGACGTTTTGAGTGCTCGCTCGCCGCCCGTGTTCTTGCTCGCCACCGTGCATGAAGGGAACTATTCTGGTGCCTTTTCTGATATAGAGTGCCCCTACTCCCTTAGGACCACAAAATTTATGAGCAGATATGCTGACCAGATCTACCTTAAGTTCATCGACATCTACAGGGAGATGCCCCACAGTCTGTACTGCATCAGTGTGAAAGCAGATCTCCCTATCCTTGGCGATTCTAGCTATCTCCTGTATAGGTTCGATTGTTCCTATTTCATTATTGGCGTGCATCACCGAGATAAGAATAGTTTCATCGGTAATGGCTTTCTTGACCTCCCCAAGATCTACTAAACCATCTCTATCTACTGAGAGATAGGTCACCTTGAAGCCTCTCTTCTCCAAGAACTTACACGGCTCTATCACCGCGTGATGTTCAATGGCAGTAGTGATAATGTGCTTCCCTTCATGTTCTTTGGCGTAAGCCACTCCCTTTATGGCGAAGTTATCCGCTTCCGTACCACTGCCGGTGAAGACAATCTCGTCGCTTTCAGCCCCGACAAGCCCGGCAACCTTCTCTCGGGCCTCCTCGATAGCCCCCTTGGTTTCCTGGCCAAAGGAATGGATACTGGAGGGGTTGCCAAAGCCATCTGTAAACCACGGTAACATGGCCTTTAGAACTAAAGGATGCGTTGGTGTTGTAGCCGCATAATCGAGGTATATTCTTCTCATGATTCTCCCGTCTCAGGGTTTGGCGTGGCGCCTTCAAGGGCATGTAAGCTTGGATAACAGAAGACAACCCCCCAAAAACTTGAATGCCGTCTCCCTAGACAGCCTCCACCCTTGTTACCTCAGAGACCTCTCTTTTTAGGGTCTCTTCGATTCCCTGCTTTAGGGTCATCTGGCTCATAGGACAACCTATGCAGGCACCTGTCAATCTCACTTTCACCACGCCATCATCACTAACTTCAACCAGTTCCACATCTCCGCCATGGCCCAGAAGAGATGGCCTTATTCCCTCTAATGCTTTCTCAACCTTTTCTTTCATCTTGGATTCACTCCTTTGTTGAAAAAACTCGTTGCCTCCATTCTTACTAAACCTCTACTTATTTACCTCTAGGTACTTCCTTCTTTGGCGATCTGCTAAGTCCTGTAAGGTCGTTGACTCTAGAACATTGTTTATAGCTTGCCGCGCCTCTTCCCACACTTCTCGGACTGCACAGGAGCTAACTCTATTACAAGCGCTTGGATCATCAAGACAATCCACTGATAGGATAGGGCCATCCAAGGCCCCTATCACTTCGCTGAGTTTTATTTGTGTGGGAGATCTAGCCAAGACATACCCCCCGCGAGCCCCACGGATACTCCTTACCAAGC
Source organism: Candidatus Bipolaricaulota bacterium (assembly GCA_030612175.1). Lineage (GTDB taxonomy): Bacteria > Bipolaricaulota > Bipolaricaulia > UBA7950 > UBA9294 > JAUVYF01. Next base: position 2,447 of record JAUWOJ010000039.1, read on the forward strand.
CAATCGTCTTGAGAGACATAACCAGCTGATCTAGGTATTTCTGAGAGATTTCCTGGCGTTTGGCAACATTCTTGAGGGAAACAGGGCCTTTCCCATAATTGAGAGCCAACTCGAGCATCGCTCTTGTGCCGTATCGTCCTCTGGTTGAGAATGACATAAGTAACCTCACTATCTCCAGTAAATATATGGATTCACTAGACTTTGTAACCGGAAGGAGGGCCCTTGTCAAGTGAATCTCATTCTCGATCATTCAGGGCTCGCGCTAGCACAGGGACCACTTATCAATTCAGCACACGGGCGACCATCAATCACCACAAGAGTGCTTCAAGTATCCTCGAAGCGCTGGCTCGATCGGCCTGGGTACAGACGATCATATACTGGAAAGAAGAAGGTCGCCGGCTTTGTGTGGGCGTGCGTGTTGTGTGTGAAGACAGAAGTGCTTACACTTTTTAGATTCATCTATTCGATACCTGGAGGTAAGAGGAAGGAATGTTAATCAAGCAATTCGTAACGGGTGGAGATCGCAACTTTGGCTATCTTGCCGCCGATGAGGTGAGTGGTAAGGCCCTCGTGGTCGACCCTTCTTTCTCTCCGGAGATGATCGTCGATTACGCGCGTGGAAAGGGATATGAGATCGTCTATATCTTCGTTACCCACGACCACATCGACCACACAAACGGGAACCACGTAATCGGACGACTCACCGGGAAGCAACCACTGTTTTTTAGAACCATGGACCCAACAACCGAGATCCGCGTGGAGGACGGGGCTCAATTCCCCTTAGGGAGCTTGGGGGTGACGATTCTGCATACCCCGGGACATACCGAGGATTCAATATGCATTCACATCGAAGACGCGGTCTTCACTGGAGATACTCTATTTGTTGGCAAGGTAGGAGGAACCGGGTTCGGCCCGGGGGCGCGAGCAGAATATGCGTCTCTTCACAAGAAACTCCTTGTCCTGCCTGATTCGACCCGCGTTTTCCCAGGACACGATTACGGGACCGCGGCGCAGTCGACGATCGGGAGAGAGCGGAGGACGAACCCATTTCTCCTTCAGCCTGACTTCGAGGCGTTTGTTCACCTAAAGCAGAACTGGTTGATCTACAAGAAGGAGCATGGGATAGCATGATCCCCTGGTATGTGCGGAGCTTTCGTCAGGAATATCTCGATCTTTATCCGCATCGCGACGATATCGAAGCACGGGCAGATGTGCGGGCAATCATCGATCTGGTCGCTCCCCCGAGGGAGGAGCCGCTCCTTGATTTGGGATGTGGGGCCGGGCGTCATCTTCTCGCGCTGCATAAAGCGGGCTTCCATCGGCTGAGTGGCCTCGACCTTTCGCGGGAACTCCTCGAGGTCGCTAAAGAGCGGCTCGTAGCAATAGGCGCAGGAGACGTCGAGCTTCTGCATAGCGACATGCGACATATCCCCTATGTAGATCACTTTGCCATGGTGTTGTCCATGTTCACGTCGTTTGGGTATTTCGAAAATGACGAAGAGAACAGCGCGGTTCTTGTCACAGTCAGCCGGTCCCTGCAGCCAAGGGGACGGTTCCTGATTGACTACCTCAACCGCGACTGGGTGATCGCTCACCTCATCCTCAAGGAAGAGCTGGTTCGTGACGACAAGCGTTTTTGGATTGAGCGACGCGTAAGCGAAGACAGATGTCGTGTGGAGAAGAAGGTCCGAGTGATCAGCCCGGGCGGTGAGGAGAAGGTCTTCTACGAATCGGTGCGAATGTATACACCATCGGAGATGGAGGGATTGCTGGAGAGAGCGGGGTTTACAGGTGTGCGGTGCTACGGGTCGCTTCAGGGCGCCCCTCACCAAGCCGAGAGCCCCAGACTCATCCTTGTTGCCGAAAAAGGAGGAGGACGCGCTGAATAGTCTTGATGTTCAGATGGTCTATCCACGGAACAGATTGTACCTTGACTATATCTCCGGCCAAGGAATGGCCGCGTCTTTCTTTTCGCACCTTCCGCTGGGGTTTGCAGCGGCACTGACAGCTCGCCGCGAGGTGGACTACCCCAGGGAAGAGGTCTGTAATCTTCTCGAGACCTACAACGCGCGCCTCCAGGCGGATCCCGTTGCGCTGGAGAATATTGCTGCCCTGAGGCAGCAATCGGTCTTTTGCGTGATTGGGGGCCAACAGGCTGGATTCCTCGGCGGGCCGATCTACACGCTCTACAAGATCATTACTACGATTCGCCTGGCTGAATTGTTGGAAAGGGAGCTGCATATGAAAGTTGTTCCTCTCTTTTGGCTAGCCAGCGAGGATCATGACTTTACTGAGATCAGCCGCGCCTACTTCCTCAAACAAGACGGCGAGGTTGGCAAAGTTTCCTTCGCGTGGGAAGAGCAAGGGCGCCCGATCTCCGATCTTCCGCTGACCGAGGAGGCTCTGCGCGGCTACCAAACGTATCTTGATACCCTCCCCGCCATCGCTAACTGCTCGTCTGTGAAGAAGTTGTTTGCTCCTCAGCCAGGAGAGAACTACTGCGCCTGGCACGCACGGATTTGGTTGCGTCTGTTCTCTAGTCGTGGTCTTGTCATTGTCGATCCATCGGTTCTTCGCTCCCTCGCGAGTACTTTCTTTCGCACGGTTTTAGAGCAACAAGAGGCGATCCAGCAGCACTTGCGCGAGGCCGCCACAAGTCTTAGTGACGCGGGTTATGAGCCGGCCCTATCCCCTGATAGGGCGGGACGTCTGTTCACCCTTGATGTTGACGGACGCAGGGTCAGGGTGAAATGCCCTTTCGATCATCTTTCGGGAGTGATAGAACATCCCGAGCGCTACTCGGCCGATGCCGCTCTCCGTCCACTGCTTTCCGACACGCTCCTTCCGAGTGTAGCGAGCGTTCTCGGTCCAGGAGAAATCGCGTATCACGCTATGCTGAAGCCACTGTATCAGCTCTTTCGCCTACCGCAGCCGGTCCTCTTCCCGAGGAAGAGCTATACCGTGTTGACTCAAGAAGAGGCCGACCTGATTACGCGCTACGGAACGAGCGTTGCCGCTATTCTCTCCGGGACATTCAACGCCAAACAGGTACTGGGCAAGCTTGCGCCAAAGGAGCTAAAGTCGCGGTTCTCGGCGGCACGAGAGACAACAGCCCAGGCATTTGCTCCGCTGCGCACCCTTCTTGGAGAGATCGACCCCGGTTTGGAAAAAAGGAGAGAGAAGGCTCGAACAAGCTCCCTCCACAACATTGATCGGCTGGAGAATCGTGCCATTCGGGCCGAGCTGGCAAAGCGCGGCCTTGGGGCGCGAGGGCTCCAACAACTCTGTAACACTCTCCTCCCAAGAGGAAGACCCCAGGAGCGCGTCTTTCCTCTGCCTTATTTCATCAGCCGGTATGGATCTGAGTTTGTGGATAGACTCTTCTCGATGGGACGAGTTGACGATTTCTCACATCATGTGATAACCTTGGAGGGTGAAAATGGCTGAAGCAGATGTACTCGCTTTTGGTGCTCACCCGGACGACATCGAGCTTGGCTGTGGGGGGACGCTTGCCAAATTGGCTAGCACCGGCCGATCTATTGTCCTTGTGGACATGGTCCGTGGCGAGTTGGGGACGCGAGGAACGGTAGTGACTCGCCGGCAGGAAGCGACAGCCGCCGCTGAGATCCTCGGTGTGACCACAAGGGAGAACCTGGGTCTTGAGGATGGAAACCTTCGCGTGACTACCCCCGCCAAGCATAAGGTGGCCGAGGTTGTTCGTCGTTGGAAGCCGCAGCTGGTTTTCATTCCGCATTGGCGTGTGCGGCATCCCGACCATGCACAGGCGAGCGAACTGGCCTACGAAGGGATATTCCTCGCCGGGCTCCCCCGCTATGAGACGGGCCAAGAGAGCCATCGTCCAACCAAGATTCTCTACTATATGGGATGGGAGGAGTTCGATCCGACATTTATCGTCGATATCACGGACCAATTCGATCAAAAGATGGAAGCAATCTATGCCTACACCACCCAATTCAGAGCGGATGAGTCGAGCTACGCGCCGACACGGCTTACCTCACCCGAGACTGATTGGTTTATTCGCAGCCGCATGGCCTATTATGGATCACTTATAGGAAAGAAGTATGGAGAGGGTTTCTTGATTCGAGGTAGGTTGGAGGTTGAGGATCCGATAGCATTGAAATTTCAGTCGTTCTGAGGAGAGAGCATGCGAATCGGCATCGCCTGTTACCCCACCCATGGAGGAAGCGGAGTAGTTGCTACCGAACTCGGGAAGCATCTGGCAGAGCGGGGGCACGAAGTGGCGTTCATCAGCTATGCCGCGCCGCTTCGGCTAGCAGAGCTCCCACCGCGCGTTAGCTTCCATGAGGTTGAGATCGAGGAGTACCCGCTTCTCAGACACTTTCCCTATGCCCTTGCCCTTGCTTCTAAGATGGCCGAGGTAGCACGGATGCAAAGGCTTCAGATCCTCCACGTGCACTACGCAATCCCATTCGGAGCGGCAGCCTTGCTCGCAAAACAGATTATAGGGAGCTCGGATCTCAAGGTAGTAACAACTCTGCACGGGACCGATATCACCCTAGTCGGGAACAATGCGTCGTTCAAACCGGTCACAACGCTGACGATTGAAAAAGCCGATGCGGTGACGGTGGTCTCCCACTTCCTACAGGAGGAGACGAGACGTCAATTCGGAGTGACTCGCAAGATTGACGTTATCTACAACTTCATTGACCCGGAGATGCATGAGGGCGAGATTTCACCTTGCATTCCACGTTGCGGCTCCCCGCAACAGGTTACGTTGATGCACATATCAAACTTTCGTCCCGTCAAGCGGATCCGGGACGTGATCACCGTCTTTGCCAGGGTCGCCGCAGTGATGGACGCGCGGCTGATCCTGGTTGGAGACGGACCAGATACCTCAGTAGCCGAGCAAACTGCCACAGAGCTTGGGGTGGGCGATCGCGTTACGTTTCTTGGGGTGGTGGAGCAGGTCGCTCCGATCCTCCAAGCTGCCGACCTCTTTTTGCTCCCCAGTGAGACAGAGAGTTTTGGATTGGCCGCATTGGAGGCGATGGCGAGCGGGGTCCCGGTGGTGGCGAGTGACGTTGGTGGGATTTCTGAAGTAGTGGAGCATGGGGTTACCGGGTACCTTGCTCCGGCAGGAGACCTCGACCAAATGTCCAGTTACTCCATTGAGCTTCTCTCTAACTGTTCGCGAAAAGAGGCTTTCGCGCGTGCGGCCAAGGAACGTGCAGTCACGGTCTTTAACTATCGAGAGATCGTCCCGCAGTACGAGGCGATCTATGAACGGGTGCTGAAATACAGCTAGGAAAACTGTGTAGTATGAAAGCCCGGCCTGCGCTATTCCGCCTTGATCTCTCCCACCGATTGGGTATCTTTATGTAGGTTAACTGGAGGCGCGAAATACATGCCGAGACGAGTGCTTATCCTTTCTCTTCTCTTCGTAGTTTCTGCCCTTAGCAGGCGGCGGGTGCGGCGAGTAAGTTGATACAACATCAATGCAGTGGTTAGGCCGCGTTTATCTGAAATCCCCGCCAGTTACTGCCTGTGCTAATGGCGGTTACGGAAACAGAGTTCGAATGCCGATCTTTTGCCTGGCCTTGCTTGAGAACCTAACTTGAGAACTCAGAACGGACACAAGGAGGAATAAATGAAAGCTGGATTTGTCTTATTGCTAATCATCGTCGCCTTGGGAGTCACTGTAGCGGCTGCACCGAAGATCGATGTCGAGGGCTCCATGTATGACTTCGGAGAAGTACTCGAGGGGATCGCCGTCACTCATACATTCACCGTGAGGAATATCGGAGATGAGCCCCTCGTGATAACGCGAGTGCGCGCGGATTGCGGGTGTACTACTGCAGACCTCCCCAAAGACAACCTCTCCCCGGGAGAATCGACTGAGCTCGAGATCAGCATAGATACAGCGGGGTTCGGGGGGAATATCGCCAAGCGTATCTACATCGAATCGAACGATCCAACGACCCCTACACTCACGCTGCGGGTTACCGGAACGGTGAGACGACCGGAGCGCTACCATACCGCAGTGAGTGACTTAGACTACCTGTTCTACTTGTTGATCGACCTGCGAGATCCGGAGGCTTACGCGTCCGCTCATCTAATGGGCGCGATCAACATTCCTTACGCGGAACTGGGTGACTGGACGAGCCGTTTCCCTCAGGGTGTGCTGATCATTCTTTACGATCAGGATGGCTCTGTGAGTGACGAGGCGGCGCAGATGTTAACTAGCGCGGGTTTTCCTGAGGCGAAGAGCCTCCTCGGCGGGTTGGGCGAGTGGACGCGCCAGTTTCAGGAGAAGCTAATTCTCTCTTCAAGCGGTTAATCCATGCAGCTTTAGGCAACAACTATGGCGAGGACTCTTTGCGGACAAACCTCTCAGGATGTGCCTCTTGCGCTGCATGTAGAATCCTCTTCCCGTATTGTTGAGCAAACGCGGTAAAAGAAGGTTGAGCAATGACAAGCGATCGTTATCTCAGGCAACGGATTCTCCCCGAGATAGGAGAGGAAGGCCAGCAGCGCCTGGCTCAAGCGAGGGTCCTTATCGCCGGGTGTGGCGCCCTGGGGACAAACCTCGCGGATCTCATCGCTCGTGCCGGGGTCGGGCAGATGACCGTCGTCGATCACGATATGGTCGAACTTAGTAACTTGCAGCGTCAGGCCTTGATGGGAGAGGCTGACCTTGGGCGGCCCAAGGCTCAGGCCGTGGCGGAGGCTCTTGCGGCGATAAATTCGGAATCTGAAGTGAGTTATGAGGTTACCAAGATCGAGGCCCACAATGTGGAGCGATTGATCGAGGGATACCACCTTGTTCTGGATGGATTTGACAATCTCAAGGCCCGGTACCTGCTGAACGACATGTGCGTCAAGCACGACATACCATGGATCTTCGCCACCGTCGCTGCCACCTACGGGATGACAATGCCAATCCTTCCCAAGAAGGGACCCTGTCTGCGCTGTCTTTTCCCCAGTCCTGTCCCCGACGAAATCGTCCTCACTGCGAGAAATGCTGGGATTATCAACACCATTCCGCGAGCGATTGCGAGCATAGAGACAACCCAGGCGCTTAAGATCCTCCTTGGTTCGCCCGAGTTTCCGGTGAAGCTCATCACCTACGATATCTGGCGGAA
>JAUWOJ010000030.1 GCA_030612175.1 Candidatus Bipolaricaulota bacterium
ATCCCCGTTGGAGGAACAATATTCCTCATATGGTTCCTGTACGACTTGATCGATGGATTGGTGGGAAAAGCAACGCCCTTTGGTAAGACAGTAGAAAGAGTGCTTGGCCAATGGATTCCTGGGATGGGAATCTATATGACACTAATCCTCATCCTGATCATAGGATTTATCATGCGCAACTTCTTTGGTCGTTATCTTTACTACTACCTGGAAAGAATCGTCTTCTCGATTCCTGGTGTGCGCAAGATGTATTTCACATTGAAACAGTTTAGTTCCGCGTTGCTCACGCGCGACACTGGTTCTTTCAAGCAGGTAGTTATATTCGAGTACCCAAAAGAAGGGATAAATATTGTTGGCTTGATCACCAATGAGAATCCCGGGAAATTACAGCAGGCAACGGACGAGGAGTGCGCAATAGTCTATGCTCCAACCGCGCCCAATCCTCTTTCTGGGATGATGTTGATCATTCCCAAAAGCAAACTTACCTACGTTGATATCCCTGTAGATGATGCACTTTCAATGATTCTTTCTAGTGGATCGGTCTTACCGGACAGCGTGCTAGAAACAGAACCTAAGCCCCGTCCCCGTTTTCATCCATTTCGGCATCATTAGGTGGTAATTGTATGGCAATCTTCAAAGACAAGCACTACTTACGAGTCAAGCTAGACAAGGAAACGGATGAAAGCCTGTGGATGCAGTGCAAGTCCTGTGGCGAGCTTGTATTTAAGCGGAGGGTGCGCGAAAACAATAACATATGTCCCTACTGTGGTGAGTACTTCTTTCTTACAGCACGGGAGCGCATTGAATCGCTGATCGACGAAGGGAGCTTCACTGACATCTCTAAGCCGATTATGGCTGCTGATCCTCTCTTGTTCCAAGATACAAAGCCTTATTCACAACGAATTGAGGACGCACAGGAGAAAACAGGGCTTGCGGATGCCATTATCATCGGAAGTGTCGTCATCTCTGGAATCGCTGTAGTAGTAGGGGTAATGGACTTCCGTTTCATTGGGGGGAGCATGGGTTCAGTAATGGGCGAACAGATTTGCCATGGAATGGAAGAGGCAATCCGTAACCAGTGCCCATTTATCCTTGTCTCTTCATCTGGAGGAGCACGAATCCAGGAAGGTATCTTGTCGCTTATGCAGATGGCGAAGACATCTGTGGTGCGCGCTCGACTTGCCGAACAACGCCTTCCATTTATCTCTGTGATGACATACCCCACAACTGCGGGCGTACAGGCCTCAATTGCCAGCCTGGGAGACGTGATAATTGCTGAGAAAGGCGCAATGATTGGGTTTGCTGGGCGACGGGTAATCAAGGGCACCATCGCCGAGGAACTTCCGCCCAATTATCAGACCGATAGCTTTGCCCTTGAGCATGGCAGTATTGACCGTGTTGCAAATCGTGAGCATCTACGCGAGGAATTGAGCAATGTTCTTCGGTTTTTTGTGAGGCAATAATGGCTGAGAAGAGAGCTATCGAACTCCTGGAAACGAAGATACAGGAATTGCGTGAACTGAACAAGATGGAAGAAATCGATATGTCCAGCGAGATTGTCCTCTTGGAAAAGAAACTCGACGCGCTAAAAATCAATACATATAGCAACTTAAGCGATTGGGAACGCGTAAAGATTGCCCGCCATCCCGAGCGACCCTACGCGCTTGATTACATAGACAAGGCGTTTGCTGATTTCTATGAGCTTCATGGTGATCGGATCAGCGGAGATGATCGTGCGCTTCTCGTAGGATTGGCTCAACTACAGGGCAAGCCGGTGGTTCTCTTGGCCCAGCAAAAAGGGCATTCCACAGAGGAGAATAAACAGCGATACTTTGGAATGCCGCGGCCACAAGGATATCGGAAGGCAAAACGGATAATGGCGCTTGCCGAGCGGTTCTCTTTTCCTCTAATCAGCCTAATTGACACACCCGGAGCCTATCCAGGACTAGAAGCGGAGGAATTTAATATTGGCGGAGCAATTGCGAACAACCTTCTTGCAATGGCGGAGCTGCAAACTCCAACGATTGCGGTGATAATTGGTGAGGGGGGATCAGGTGGCGCGTTAGCGGTGGGTGTTGCCGATCGCGTACTCATGTTAGAGAACGCAACCTACTCTGTGATCAGCCCTGAAGGAGCATCCGTGGTTCTATGGAAAGACAAAGGGAAAACCAAACAGGCGGCAAACGCACTTAATCTTACCGCGGAACACCTGCTCAAACTAGAGGTGATCGATGAAGTGATTCCGGAACCATTGGGCGGCGCGCATAAGGACCCCCAGAAGACAATCGCTTCTTTTAAAGAGGTCCTCACGCGACATTTTACCGAGGTTTGTGACACCCCGCCAGAAGAACTGCTCTCTGCTCGCTACAAGCGATACCGCTCCATTGGTTGCTACCGCACCTTGAGTGATCATCGCTAAGAGTCGTTCACTGGCTACGTACGTTAATACTAGGGCTCGACAATGAGAACAAGGTACCATTTCGGGTGGTCCTTGTCTCATATCTCCTTTGAATGAAGAGAATAACAGGGACATAAGCTTATACCTAGGGGTTGAAACAGATGGCATTCTTTAATGGAGAAGATCTGCGGCAGGTCTACAAGAAGGCACAGGCAGAGGGATATGGTCTGATGGCCAGTAATATTGCCGAAACCAATGTGCTTATTGGCCTGCTTGAAGGATACGCCAAGCGGTGTTCTGATCTTGTTATCCAGGTCAGCCCGGGAGCTGCTGCCTTTGCCGGCGGTGGAAATCGAACTACCGGACTAACAATACTCTCTTACACAGTCAAACAGCTTGCGAAATATTACCCAATCGGGGTTTCCCTAAACCTTGACCATTTTACGGTCAATGATATGCCCCTAATTAAGCAGGCAATAGATGACTCGCTCGTTTCGTCGATCATGATCGACGCGTCCAGAGAGTCCTTTGAAGAAAACGTTCGCATCAGTCGTCAAGTCGTTCAGATGGCTAGAGGGAGCGGGATCCTAATCGAGGCAGAATTGGGAAAGATCAAGGGCGTAGAGGACGAGATCGCCTCTGACGAAGCATTCTATACCGATCCTGAGGAAACGGTCGAATTCATCAAGCGAACAGAGGCAGACCTTCTTGCCATCTCTATTGGAACACAGCATGGTGTTTCAAAAGGACACGACGTGGTTCTGCAGATGGATATTGCTAAGAGAATTCATGAGCGACTAGAAGAAGATGGCCTTCTGATTCCTCTTGTCCTTCATGGTACATCCGGGCTGCTTGCCCGGCAAATCCAAGCGATTACTCACTGTGGCATATGTAAGCTGAATAAGGATACACGTTACCAATACGAGTACGCGCGGACAGCTCACGATTTCTATTGCACTCATACGTCCTCTATTGTTCCGCCTTCCGGGGTAGGAGACAATTCTAGCGGGCTCTTTTCGGAGAGCAACTGGACACCTAATAAATCCGATTTTGATCCGCGAGAGGTAGGCAAGTTGGTGCGCGCCAAAATCATGGAAACGGCAATAGAGCTGATTGATCAAGCAGGAAGTGCTAACCATACGCTCTTAGGAGAAGATTAATATGCAACGAGTAGGAATTCTGACGGGTGGAGGAGACTCACCAGGGATCAACGCTGCAATTCGCTCAATAGTACGCTTTGGCTACAGGCACAACATCGCAGCGATTGGATTCCTTGAAGGGTGGAAAGGGGTGATGGAGAACCTTAGCCGTCCTCTCGGGCCTGAAAACGTTTCGGGGATTCTACACATCGGTGGAACGATCTTAGGGAGTTCACGCACAAACCCGTTCAAGAATGAACAGGGAGTAGATAGGATCACAAAAACACTGGAACAGAACGCGATCGATTTCCTAGTAGCAATTGGTGGTGACGATACCCTGAGCGTAGCCCATAAACTTGCTAGCTATGGAATCCAAGCAATTGGAATTCCACAGACAATTGATAACGATATTGCCCTAACTGACTACTGTATTGGTTTTTCGTCGGCCCTAGGCGTGATAACCGATGCTCTAGACCGACTGCACACCACCGCATTTTCCCATCACCGTATCCTCATCCTTGAAGTAATGGGACGAGACGCCGGCTGGTTAAGCCTAATGGGGGGGGTTGCCGGCGGAGCTGACATTATTCTTATCCCCGAACAAGATTTCAGTGTTGCCGCAGTACACCGTCAAATTCTCAACCGCCAGGCACGAAAGAAACACTTTAGCATTATCATCATTGCCGAAGGAGCAAAGCCGGAGAAATTGGAAAGCCAAGTAGTAAATGAGGCTGAGATTGATGCGTTCGGGCATGTTCGCTTGGGTGGAGTAGGGCAATATGTGGCCAACCAGCTGGCAGACAAGATGCGGATTCCGGTAAGGGTCACCAATCTCGCCTACTTGCAACGAGGCGGGCGCCCTTCCCCGTCTGACCGCATACTTGCCACTCGCTTTGGAGCTGCCGCGATTGAATTTGCCCTAGAACGAAGATTCGATGTGATGACCGCTATACAGGGCACTACAATCAAAGCGGTGAGCCTCGCGGAAGCGCTGGGAAAGCAACGACATATAGATCCAGGATTGCTTTACCTGGTGAATCTATTTGAGTGATTCCTTCAATTAGCCAATTTCAGTCGTCAGAAAGAAAGACAGTTCTCAGTTCTCAGTTCTCAGTTCTCAGTTCGCCCTTTCTTGCTTAACCAATTGAACGAATCAAACCAATCAACTATTTGACCAATCAGTTCTCAGTTCTAACTTTCTGGCCTTTCACCCATTACTCATCACGCATCACCGTTTTTCGCTTCTCGTCTCCCGGCTATGTTTTCAACTCAACGAACTCAACGAACCCAACAGACTCATCACCACTCATTGTTTTCCTGCGAAAACATCTCGAGAAGAAAATCAGCAACCTCCTCCGGTTTGTGAGGAGAAAGGATTGTAACTCCATCGGGAACAACAATACATTTGTCAGTGACAACAGCCACAATGTCGATCTCGCCAGCAAGTGGCTCTGCTCTGGTTGTGCTTGTTTGGCGATATACCTCTATCTTGGGAAACGGCCCATGTTTGAAGCCTTCAACAAGCACAATATCATACTCGGAGAACAACCTTCTAATCATTAGATCGATCTGTTCATCAGTGTTATTGTCCCAAAACAAAGCACAAGACGATCCACTTATCGCAAGACTACTCTCTGCTCCGGCTTGGCGATGCCAGTAGGTATCCTTTCCCTGCTTGTCAACATCCATTTCACTTGAGATGTGCTTCACTGTTCCCACGCGCAAGCCTCGCTCTACTAAGATGGGTATCAACCGCTTCAACAGTGTGGTCTTCCCGCTTTCGTGATGTCCGACAAATGAAACAATATGCTGCATTGAGATCACCTGTCGATAACTCCAAGACAGTCATCCATTCCAAGTTCGCGCAGGGTCGCATCAGTTGGACCGAGACGATCATATCCACGCGCTTGGTAGTAGGCCTCTACAGCGGAACGCAGATCCTCTTCACTGATTGAATAGCCCGCGCTTCCTCCACGAGAAAGCGGACTAGAAAAGCGCTTTGGCAACATGTCATCATCCATTGTGTATCCGGTCCGCGCGGCGTGCAAGCGCAAGAGCGCGTAGTTCCGCGCGCCAATTTCTATCATTTGTTGCTCGGTGAGACCGATCCCGGTTACTGCTTCAATAAGGGAGCGAATCTGCGGGTAGTTGTAGTGCGCGCCGACCATCCTTGTTGTGAAAACACACAGGATAAGGGAATTGGAGAATGAACGTAGATCTTCATATAGCTTGACAACCTTAGGCTTGTCAGCGAGAGAAAACCGGTCGTAGGAATGAGTAATGCCAAGTTCTGGAGAAAGGGTTTCACCACTGAGCATGGTGTCATGCATCCCCTCCATGTGTGTTGCTCCGCGGGGACTCGTTGCGTATGAGATCCCTAGCCCTTGTTTTCCTCGCGGTTCGTGCATCGGGAGCTCTACTCCTTTTATTGTCATGCAGAAATCAGCCCCTATTTCACTGGCGTAAGCCGCCAGACCAGCGGCAACCGAATCTCCAATTCCTTCACGACGAGCGATCTTGCTGATGAGAGAAACAATTCCTTTGCCATCACCCCACAGAATGGGTTCGTCAATCAACCCCTTCTCTCGGGCCTCCATAAGAAAAGCAATGGCAACTCCAGCGGAGATAGTATCAATTCCGTAATCGTTACATAGCTGGTTTGCTAGGGCGATGGAGCCTAGATCTCCATTCAAGCAAAGCGATCCAAGAGCGGCAAGTGTTTCGTACTCCGGTCCGCCAAACTCGGGAAGGACGTCCTGGGAAGCGAATGTTGTTCTTACGACGCGTTTGCAGCGAATCGGGCAGCCCACACAGCTATCGCGTCCGTCAAGGATCGTATCGCGTAAGCGCTGACCGCTGATCGCCTCCGCCTGGTCGAAGGTTCCTTCCTGGAAATTCTTAGTGGGAAGAAGTCCCATATCAGAGAGCGGAATAATACCAGCCGCTGTTCCGTACTCGCCAAATGTCTTCATCCCCTGATCAAGGAAAAGCTTCGCGTAGTTTGTTCGTTCTCTGAGAAAACGCCCCCGGTCATGGAACGATTTGTCTTTGTTTCCAGAAACAACAACAGCCTTTAGCTGTTTTGACCCCATTACTGCGCCAAGACCTGGGCGTCCGGCCGCGCGGGATCGATCGTGGATAATGCACGCCATTTGCACCAGGTTCTCCCCGGCAATCCCAATTGAAGCAACGCGCCCATTGGGATGACGCGCGGTGAGTATAGCTTCAGTCTCTCCCGTTCCCTTGCCCCATAGATCGGCCGCCGAGTGAAGCTCTGGCTGTCCATCGGTTAGGGCAAGATAAACAGGACCTGCAGCCTTGCCACGAATGACAATTCCATCATATCCACTCTTGCCAAGTTCGTGTCCAAAGTAACCGCCAACATATGAGCCAGCGACGCTCCTTGTCTTTGGCGACAGCCCCATAACTAGATGGCGACCTGCTCCAAGGAGCCCTGTTCCTTGAAAGGGTCCAGTGGCGAACACAAGGATGTTATGAGGAGAAAGAGGGTCTTCATTCCCGTTGAGTTCATGTAAGAGGAGCCGCGCCGCAATTCCCCGCCCGCCGAAATACCTGGCGCTCCACAAAGATGGGATCTCGTAGTCCCCGCAGACTCCACTAGACAAATCAACATCCACGTACCGGCCAAAGCTTCCGTACATTCTACCCCCTATTATTGATACTGCTATTGTAGATAACATCCTGAAAGATGCCAAGTTGTCCTAGCTTATGGATTTATCGATAATTCTGTTGTTAAGGCTGGCTTCAGACAGGAGGGGCAACAATGAGAACACTTTCCGAAGTTCTATCACAAACCGTGGTCCGCTTCCCCCAACGTTTGGCCATTGCCGATGGCGCACAGAGGATCACGTATCGTAATCTTGATGAGCGTGTTGACCGCGTTGCCCGCGGACTGATCGAACTGGGAGTAGCTAAGGGAGACAAGGTCGGCCTGTGGATGCCAAACATGCCTGAGTGGGTGATCGCTTATTTTGCCATCGCCCGCATTGGCGCGGTCGTTGTGCCGATGAACACACGTTACAAGCCACGCGAGGCAAGCTATATACTGCAGAATTCTGAGGCGACAACCTTATTCATGGTCGATACCTTTGTGGGGATTGACTACCTTGAGATGCTGGGCAAGATTCGTGGTGCACTTCCCTCTCTCAAACATGTCATCGTCTGTGGGCAGAAGGGCTCGAACAGTTACACATTCGACGAAATTGCAGGCCTTGGCGCGACACACGTAAACGATGGCAAAGTTGCCGAACGCGCTACCCGATGCGATCCGAATGACAATGTGTTTATCCTCTATACATCAGGAACAACCGGAAACCCAAAAGGAGCTATGCTATCGCATCACAACATTGCTGAGAATGCTGAGCAAGTGACCAAGTTACTGCGTACAAGCGAACAGGACATATTCTTGCTCGCGGTTCCGTTTTTCCATTGCTTTGGCTGCGTGATGGGAATCATGGGTGCAATTGCTTGGGGGGCAAGTATTGTCCCAATGGCCGTGTTCAAAGCAAAAGACGCGCTTCAACTGATCGAGCAGGAGCGTGTGTCAATCACTTACGGGGTTCCCACGATGTTCGTTCTCAAGCTGGAAGAATACCATAAAGGCAAAGAAGACGGCTCAGCGTATGACATCTCGTCACTACGCAGCGGGATTATGGCTGGGGCACCGTGTCCAACTAAGGTAATGAACGCGGTGATAACGGAACTTCACTGCAATACATCAATTGCATACGGCCTTACTGAAGCCTCGCCTGTGATCACAATGACTCGATTCGATGATTCAGTCAAACTACGAGTAGAGACAGTTGGTCGGGCATTACCAAGAATCGAGGTAAAGATTGTCGATGATGACCGCCAACCACTTAGAACAGGAGAGACGGGTGAACTTGCCTGCCGCGGATACAACGTTATGCTTGGCTACTACAAGATGCCAGATAAGACTACGCAGGCAATCGATGGTGAGGGCTGGCTCTACTCTGGTGATCTAGCAACAATGGATAGCGAAGGATATGTGAGCATTGTGGGCCGCAAGAAAGACATGCTGATCACTGGTGGGTTCAATGTGTATCCGGCCGAGATCGAAGAGTATCTATTTACCCATCCCAAGGTACACAACGTCTCTGTGATTGGAGTAGATGACAATGCAATGGGAGAGGTCGCTGTTGCTTGTGTGATTCCACGCCCCGGAGCAACAATCGATCCACAAGAGATCGTCGATTTCTGCGACGGGAAGATCGCAAATTTCAAGGTTCCTCGTTATGTAGCAATTATGGATCACTTTCCGACGACACAATCGGGGAAGATTCAGAAATTCCTCTTGTCTGAACAGGCAGAGCAACTTATCTCAACTGGAGCGCTGGTCAAGTTATCGCGAAGGAGAGGATAATGACCCGTCTTAGAGAACGTCTCTCCCAATCCGGAACGATAATTGCTGATGGAGCCAGTGGAACAATGCTGCAAGCCGCGGGGCTTCCCCCCGGCATCGCCCCAGAGTACTGGAA
Source organism: Candidatus Bipolaricaulota bacterium (assembly GCA_030612175.1). GTDB lineage: Bacteria > Bipolaricaulota > Bipolaricaulia > UBA7950 > UBA9294 > JAUVYF01. The sequence goes on from JAUWOJ010000030.1 coordinate 9,057, forward strand.
CTTAGTCAAGCCGGCAGAGATACGCGCATTACACCAATCCTATGTCGATGCAGGTTGTGATGTCATCCTTACGAACACATTTGGGGCGAGCGGTATTCGCCTGCAAGAGACGGACTTGGGCGATCATACATACGAGATCAACCTTACTGCCGCCAAACTTGCTCGCCAAGCGGCCAACGACAAAACGCTGGTATTGGGTGATATTGGCCCTACTGGCCAATTGCTCGAACCACTAGGAAGACTATCCATCGAAGAGGTGACTGCTACCTTTGCCGAGCAGGCCACTTACTTGGCCGAGGGTGCAGTGGATGGGATTTTCATTGAAACGATGAGCGACCTAAACGAAGCGGTAGCTGCTGTTAAAGGAGCAAAGCAAGTGACAAAGCTACCGATCTTAGTGTCAATGAGCTTTGACTCACACGGCCGGACGATGATGGGAATAAAGCCAGAGGATGCGGCGATAAGGCTCTGGGAACTTGGCGTCGACGTGATCGGCGCCAACTGTGGGCGCACGTTAAGTGAAACGCTTGAAGCAGTAACCAAGATGCGCCAAGCTGTGCCCCATGCCATACTGTTAGCTAAACCCAACGCCGGGCTGCCTCATGAAAAAGATGGGAAATCCGTCTATGATATCTCACCACATACGATGGCTGAGTACGCGATGGAGTTTGTCAAGCTTGGGGTCAAAATTCTTGGCGGGTGTTGTGGCAGCACACCCAAACACATTGAAGCTGTGATAGAAGCATTGCGACAACCTAAGCGCTAAGAAAGAGTTTGGCGCCGCCCCTACATACCGCCTCTTATAGAGGTGCAGAGAACACCAGTTTGTGTTGATCGCGCGCAATCAAACAGCTAACATTCAAAATAGGATGAGACTGTTAAGAATTGGAGAAAAAGCAGGATTTCAGATATCTGAGCGCTTAACCCCGCTTGGGGATCAGCCGCAAGCGATTCGCCAACTCAGTCAGGGGCTTGTTGCCGGCGCTAGATATCAGACCTTGTTTGGGGCAACTGGGACAGGAAAGACCCTGACCATTGCGCATGTTATCCAGGCCGTACAGCGACCCACTCTTGTTATTGCTCACAACAAAACACTTACCGCCCAATTGTGCAATGAGTTCCGCGAGTTATTCCCGAGCAATGCCGTTCATTACTTTGTTTCCTATTATGATTACTACCAGCCTGAGGCCTACCTTCCACAAACTGATACCTACATCGAGAAGGACTCTTCGATAAACGAGGAGATCGACCGTTTACGCCATGCCGCGACTTCTGCCCTGTTCGAACGGCGAGATGTGATCATTGTCGCCTCCGTCTCCTGTATTTATGGGCTTGGCTCACCAGAGAATTATCACGACATGTCGATTGGCCTTGCGCTGCACGAAGAGATGGATCGCGATGATCTTATGCGCGGCTTAGTTTTACTACAGTACACCCGAAACGATATTGGGTTTGAGCGCGGAACGTTTCGCGTTCGTGGAGACACAGTAGAAATCATTCCTGCCTATCAAGAAGACGTTGTGCGGGTAGAGTTCTACGATGACGAGATTGAACGGCTTGTGATCCTTGATCCAATTACTGGCAAGCTACTTGGCGAAAAGAATCAAATTACTATCTACCCTGCCTCGCACTTCATTACCCCGCGTGGTCGAATAACGCGCGCCATCAAACTGATTAAGGAAGAACTTGAAGAACGGCTCGGCCAACTCCGTGAAGAAGGGAAGCTCCTTGAAGCACAACGACTGGAGCAGCGCGCCCACTACGATCTGGAAATGATGCAGGAGATGGGGTACTGCTCAGGAATCGAGAATTACTCACGTTACCTT